>NZ_JARTVO010000030.1:0-44901 GCF_029625675.1 Mesorhizobium sp. WSM4884 | reverse complement strand
GACACCGATTTGCCAAGCTCAATCAACCCCCAAAACAAAACCCCGCCGAAAATCGACGGGGTTCGTCAACAGTCTGAGGGGCTGCGCGCAGCCCCTTTTCAGTGTTCCGGCTCCTCTTTAGAGCCTGCAATAGTGCGGGTAGCCGTCGTAGCCGATATAGGTGTCCGAGCCCGGATCGTAGCTGGGGTAGCGGGCCAGGCAGCGGCGGACATGCCAGGAACCGCCGCCATATTCGTCGACATAGACCGGCTGCGGCTGCGGCTGGGAGAGCAGGCTGCCGAGGACGAAACCGCCGACGCCGGCGGCGATGCCGATACCGATTTCGCGGTTGTGGTGATGGCTATGGGCGGCCGAAGGCTGGACGGTGCCGACAAGCGAGCCGGCAGCGACGGAGGTGGCGATAAGGGTGGAAACGAGTGTGCGCTTGAACATGACGATCTCCTTGGTTTCGTGACCGAGGCGATCCATCCGCCTCTTGACCATCAGTCGCGGCGGTTCGGAAAAAGGTTCGAAGATTTTTTGAGGGATTAGGCAGTAGGGAGATTGAAGTTTTACCACTGCCTACTGCCTAATCCCTAGTCCCTCCCTTCACCCCATCCCCGTGACGTGCCGCAGCCAGAAGGCGAGCACGATGAAGCCAACAAAGGTGGCGACGCCGGTCCAGTCGATGTTGGCCTTCTTCAGATCGCTGACGGCCTTCACCAGAAGAAGCCAGGTCACGACGATGATCGGCAGGATGATGACGAATCTGATCATGCGACACCGTTCGATGCGATTGCACCTGCACGGAGATGTAGGAAGCCCCTCGACGCTTTTCAGCAGGCTGGCTAAGCCGCGCCGTCCATTAGTAACCCAAAACGGAGTTTTGTCTTTACTGGCGCACGAAATGTGCTACCGGAGCGCCGTGCCCTTGTAGCTCAGCTGGTAGAGCAGCGGTTTTGTAATTCGCTGGATCAATCGGCTAAGGGGCTGGAAAACCGCGATGTTTTTCAAAACCGCATTTCAGGGGTATACGTAGGGGTAAATGTGCCGCCTTAGCTCAGCTGGTAGAGCAGTAGTTTTGTAAACTATTGGTCGGGGGTTCGAGTCCCTCAGGCGGCACCACCACTCAAGCGCTGGTGCATCTTTCCGTCGCAACCTTGTCGCACTGTGATAGCGAGGGCAAAGCGGTCGGCGATTAGACCTGTCGATCGGATCATTGAGGCTACTTCTGTGAAGACGCTTCTCAAGGTAGTGGTCGTATGCGCTCTAGGCGCGATTGCCCTATTCTGGTTGGTTGCCAACTTTTCCGCGGTTGAATCGCGGTTTCAGTGCGATGGCCAAGTTGCAGTTCAGGGCAAAAGGCAACCCATGACCCTCTATATGAAATTGGAAGAATACCGGCCTTGGGTGAGGCTTTGGAGTGATTCCGATGCCTCTCTCAACTTGGAGGCCCCCAGCCAGTGGGTGGACTACTACGAGCATTTAGAGGCGATTGGGGATCAGCTTCAAATCTACGAAACCTATCCCCAAAAAGCGCTCAGAGGTAATTTCTCGCGACTGAGCAAAACGCTGGCGCTGGACCTCAAAGTCGGAGGGCTCTTCGACGGCGAATGCAAGACGATGAACTAGTGCTGACCTAGTTGAATACCCAGTTTGACCAATCTCGCGGTGGCCCGCGCTTTTCGAACAATTTCAGCAAATCGCCTCTGGCTGCCAATCGAAAGTTGGCCAAATCTTTCTCTTTCATACCGTCAGGCGCTTCTGCATAGCCAAGGACTGCATGCGCCCTGAAATTCTTTAGTCCATCGTCGACTACGCAGATCGCGCCCGACTTCATATTGCCTAGTTGGATGTCTCTGATCTCACGCGCCGTAGCCCAGACGTATCCCCTGTCAATTTTCGAAGGGTCTTTAGCAATTTGCGGCACGACAATGTTCCTTCTGGCCGCCTCGCCATGTCCGTAATTGCCCCGGCAAACGCTAAGGTCAGATTTCCTGAGTTTATCTTTTGGAATCGCTTTCAAGCTCCCGTTCTCAAATTGAACGGGCTCAATCATCGCATACACTATCGGCTCATCGTCGGAGACACGTCTATAGGAATATTTGCTTTGCCGACGTGATTCCTTCGGGCACTCGCACCGATCTACACCTTTTTCAAATAATTCAGCAAATCTGGCGGGAAGGAATTTAAAGAGCCAGTCTCCCGCCCAGGCGAAAACCGCTCCCCATCCAACATCGCATAGCCAACAGTTCCGTCTTCCTCGATGCTCAGGATCGCGTGACGCTTCCCCCATTTCCATTCGAAAGCGATCTCCCCTTCATCACTCCAAATTGCCGGGAGCCGAGCGTCCTCTGGGAAAGTGCTCCACAGTTGCTTAGCCCAAGCCACCATTTCCTCCGGTGCGTCCAAATCCGGGAAAGCAGGCAGGCGAGAAACGGGAGCAGCCGCGATACGCGCGGGCTGATCGACTATCTGGCTAAAGCGCGTCACTTCCATCAGCGTAGGACGAGACGACGCGCCTAGGACTGAAAAAACATCCGGGATCGTCTCTTGCTCTTCCGTTGAGGAGTCGCGACTTGCCGTGTAAATCCCTCCGACCTGAGCGGCGTGGGTCCTTCCGACCTGTGACGGATGAATACGCAAATGACGCAGCGCCACTCCCGTTTCGGCTCCATAGGCTGCCGAACTCGAAGACATGGACATCAAGATGGCGGCGGAGGCGACCGCTGCTTCAATCGTTTTTGATGAGGTATTCATAGCCACCAGATATGCATTCCCGGGTCTCTTTTACAAGGGAATCGAGCAGCGTGTAAGCTGTAGCTTTATCAATTGGTTTATCCACAGGCACAGAGTTAACATCCACCATCCACCCTAAAACGTGGAAATTGTGGGTGAATGGAACTGTTGAAACATTAGAAAATTGCAATATCTGCCTTAGAGCAGATTCCCACCGCAAAAGTCGATTGAGAATAATTTCACCCTTATCGACCTTCTTTCTGCGGTTGACAGAAAAGCTTACGTCCGTCGAATCCTTTGGAACCTTTATGCCAGTTTCTTTGATAAATGCCTCGCAGGCTGCCTCTGCAGAAGGAACACTCTCGAACAAGCTCAGCACCAAAGCTAGTCTAACGACTTCCGTCTTTTCAATTAGTGTCCGAGCCCTAGGTACCAGAAAATCTAAGCCTGCGTTGAGGTCAATTGACTGCATCGTTGCACCTTGCGCTGGAAGTGGTGCAGCAACTATTTCGAGCCGGCCCGGTTGCGAATGCAAGTTAGCGTTGATGGACTGCAAAGGCGCCGATGTGGAAGAACCTACACCGCTCGGATGCGGTTGCATCGCTGTCGCCGGAACGCCGTATACGTCGCGAAACAGCGCGGTTAGGTCGGAGACGTTCGCCTGCCCGAAAACCACGATATGGACGGAATCAGCTTTGTACGGCATCAGAGATTTTCCCCAAGTTCGGACCGACAACTTATTGCTCAAAGGTTTACAGGAAGGAAAGCGTCTTTCGAAGCCCTACGCGCGGCATCAGCCTAAAGGCGACGGAATCCTCCCCGATGCGCTCTGGCGCAGTTTACCCCTCCATGCACCCCTGCGCCGCATCGCCGCACCGATTGCAACGTTGCGCTTTTGAATTCATTGCGAATTCGCCGTCCGTCCTACTGGCTAGCGTCTGTTTGAATGTTTGCTGCTCATATATATCGCCGGGCTTAACGTCGTTCGTCCCAAAAATCCTGCAACGACGCATGGCGCAAATCTTCCTCTCCGCGCAAATGCCGCACACGGCCAATTAAACCCGGCTTGACCCATTGCGTTGCCGGCCGCTTCATCCCCTTCGGCGGCGGTCCCGCATGCTCTTGGACGCGCTTCCAAAGGCGTTCGCGAACCTCCCGATTGGCGTTAATGAATGCGGAGCCGATATATCGGCCCGTGCCGCGCTCCGCCATGAGAGCAAACGCCGGTTTGCCCGGCTCGCGCTCGACGCCTATCAACTCATATTCATCCACGACGTAGCTCTTGGCCTTTAGCCAGGCGGTCGAGGGACCGCTACGATAGACACTGTCCTTGCGCTTCGACACGACGCCTTCAAGTCCGGCCTGCTCGACAAGATGGAACACGGCGGAGCCGGTACCGGGCAACGCCTCACTGAATTGGATGCGAGCGCCACTTGGGATCATCGCTTGAAGAATGTCGCGCCGGTCCAAAAGCGGCATGTCGCGCAGATCGTGGCCGTTTAGGTGGAGCAGATCAAAGGCGACAAAATATAGGTCATGCTGCCGGCGAGTGATCGCCTTGCGTAGCTCCCCAAAGTCCGAATGTCCGGCATCGTTCAGAACGATGATTTCGCCGTCGATGATGGCGTTTTCAGAATTCAGCGCCGCAGCGGCTTTGGACAGATCGCGGTATTTTGCCGTCCAATCGAAGCCGCGACGGGTAAAAATTCGAACGCCATCGTCGTCCCGAACGATCTGCGACCGGAAGCCATCGAATTTGACTTCATGAATCCATCGGTCGCCCTCCGGTGGCCTATCAACCAACGTTGGCATTAACGGCGGAATGAAACTCAGAGGCATGCACAACGCCCAACAACCGCGATTCAAAACGCGGCGGCTAATTTAGTTCCGGAACATTTTAGGCAAATTGAATGTTCGAAGGGTATGACGAAATTATCGGACCTTGGACCGCCAATCATCGGTACTCGACATGCCAAGCAGCCGGCGTCCGAAGTCGAGCATTTTCATCGCTGCCCCATCTGCGGGCAAGCGGTCGATCGGCGAGACCTGCGCCAAGTCATTTGGCACGAACAACCGGACCATAAGCCACTAGAACCAGATGCCTGAACGGTCATGGCGGAGGACCAGACAGCCTTTCTCGTTGGTTTTGCTGCTTAAATTGTCGCGACTAGCCAAAAGACGTGGCCAACGTGCGCGCGCCTCAAGATGACAGGAGCCTCTCGTCTCTAGTTTTTAACAACGGAGTCGTTGAGGCATTGTGACCCATCGTCAGCCCTTTCACGTTGAAAATCCGTAGAACGAACGGCTAATATGACTTTCTTTACTTCTCCACGGGGAAAAAATAATGTCCTTCCAGTGCAATCGAGAGTGATTACGAAGTCGGAAAGCATCGCATAGACGCCTACCCTGTAACATTTGTCGGTACAAACCTGATCGCTAATTGATAAAAAGTTTTTCTTTAACTGCCCTAACGCGACCCCCATGGCAAATCCGCCCCCAATAATAAAAAAGGCAGCAAGCATGTAGGGCGTGACTATGCCCTTTCGCATGATATAAAGGTACAGGTTTGGAAGAACAAAGCACGTAAGAACATAGCCGATTAAGAAACTGGACATGTACGACGGAAACATCCAGTTGTAAAATATTACACTCATAAATGACGCGATAACGGCGATAAATGTTATCCTTGATACTAATCCGATTATATCGTTGCCAAGCATCGCCGTGTATTTTTCGCGAATTTTGATGCTAGAGTATACAATTCCAAACGTGCACGAGAAAAACATTGCGGCAATGATTGAGAAATTTATAAAGTCGACGTAATTTACTATTTCAATGGCACTCGACCCAATTGGGAATAAATAGCCGGAAGTGTAACAGGCACCAGCAGCAACCGGAATAATAGCGAAAAGAACGTAATGGTCCTTTGCGAACGCAAGCAGCCTCTTTTCATCCATGTTAAGGTCCTCAATGGGCTTTGACATAAGGCGACCTCGTGTCACTATCTCTGCCTGAGTCCGGGCTCTCAGTCACAAGAAAAATCCGGCAACTGGATGCGGCTAGTTTCGTGCCAGCCAATCGCGCCATTTGTTTTGTGCAGTTTCCGGCTCGTCGGTCAGATTAACAACTCTCCCAATTGACGCCATTGCGTTGATCTGGAAAAGCTTCGCGACTAATGCCGCGCCGTCCGCTGTGAGGCTGTAGGCGTATCGGGCGACCGGATCGGGAAGCAATTTCAGTGTAATGTTGAAGGCGTCCAGGAACGCCGCTTGATCGCGGCTTAGCCGTTCGGTCGAGAATTGCCGATCACTCCCGGGCGCCAACTTATCGAGACGTTTAGCCAGGGCGGCGCGAGCGGCTGGACGCATTAGCGCTTGGCCGATTCCAGTTGCTCGACGCGACGCAATAGGTCGGCGTCCTCGATAATTCCTTTGGATGCCGTGATCGCTTCGAGCAATTGCTTGGCTTCATCGGGTGATATCTCGCCGGCCCACGCGGCTTGTAAGACCGTTTTAGCGAGTTGCTCCGGCGTTGGATTTTCTGGAACGTCTGGGAGCTTTACCGGTCGATTTTTCGGCAAGAACGCATCAACGCCGTAGCGGAGCAAAATTTCTGCGGCGCGAATATCGCCAGCCATCATCTTACCGACAAGCATGGTCATCGCTGTGGCTGCATGTTCATTGGCCGTATCGATAGCTTGCCGGGAGACTTTCGACCGCGACCCAACCTTTTTGAAACCCTTGTGACCGGGCAAAAAGCGGCCGGTTACTCGATCCTTGCCGCTTTCTTCATCGTTCTCGGTCGTCATCGTCTTTCGCCATTTTATGGGAAGTTTATGACCGGCCCGGGTCAATTTCAGAGGGACGGAAATTTGATCCGGGCCGGTCCGACACGCTTAAGCAGATCAGGAAAACTGCCTAAGCGGCTTTACCTAGTAGCAAGTCGAACGCTTGTTGCGGATTCAGGTTTGCCGACTGCACGACGAAATTAATTGCGGCAATCAGCAGTTTGTTCGCCGCGTCTACCGCCTCCTCCCGCAGATCGATCGAATCGATCTTTGCTTCGGCGAGCATCCGGACGCTCTCAGAGTCTTGCCGATTTTTTATCGGATCGGCCGGCGTGGAAAAATTGTCGGACGGTTCGTTGCCCATAAGTCGGATTTGTTTCCGGATGGCGAATTCGCGGGCGAGTTGATCCGACAAACCCTTGTCGTCGGCGAAGGGGGTGAGCGCCATTGCCGGAACGACCGCGTTGAAAATATCGATGCCTTCGCTGGACATGATCCACTCGAAAGCGGCCCCGAGGTTGCTGCCAAATTTTGTCCAGCCTCTTTCGGACTTCCTGCCGTTGCAGGGAATCGATAGCTGCCGAGTATGGAGTGGCGTTCGGACGCTCGACCGGCTGAAGCAGAGACACGCGGATGGCTCTCACAGCGTCCCTGTCCGTGATCGCTTGTTGCCGCGTTGCCCGCCACGCAGGGGCCAGATAGCGGCTGGCCGCCTCGGCGGAAACTGTCTCGACCTCCGAAACTTGACGAAAGCGCGTCGCTGCCGCTTCGATCGAAGCGGCAGCGGCGGACAAGCCATTGCCGAGCGCAACGGCCGCATTGTCGAGATCGGCAGCGACGCCGCTGTAGCTGGCGGGCCAATACAAGCTGCCTTGCCCACCGGAGGATACGGTCCAGTTAAAAAGAATGCCCCGTGTGTCGCCAGGCACGCGTCGGAACCCAGAGATAGCCATTGATGTAATTCCTTCTGATTATTTCGGGAATCAGAAATACCTTTAATAGTAAATACAGTCGAATATTAGTGATTATCTATCCACAGCCAATTAATTATTCCGATATTATTTTCAATAGCTACCGCATAAGCACTTTACGGACGCCCGGCGGATTGGTCGTTTTCCGCCAATTTACCCCCGCGATTACCCCTGCTCGCGCCTATGCGCCAACGGGCATTGTTGATTATTGAATTCGTTGCAGAATTGTCGCCACTCCACCTAGCTAGCGTCTGTTCAAACATTTTATGCTCCACTCTCGGCACTCAATTAACGCTCCCGATATTCTTACCCGGTGCGGACCAATTACGCTCATCCCTCGACCGGTAGCCGAGCCGGACGAGTGCTCGGATTATTGCCAGTGGCAGCGCCTTGGTTTCTTGCGCTACTCTCGTCGTCGGGAAATCTCTCCACGGTTGCAACTGGCGATCGAGCATTTCGGACACGATTGCGCTCGATGATCGCTCAAATTGCCAATTGTCGGATTGGTCAACCGAAGCCGAGATAACTCCGTTGATTACCCCGAAGGAAAAATGGGACGAACTGACTGTCATATCGTCGGCACAACCGCCCAAGGTTCCCCAAACAACAAACGGCTGCCCGTCGATCTTGGCCGCGTCGAACAAGAAGGAATAGGACCGGTACGTCCGATCGAAGCTGAACGTCGTCCGGATATTCCCTTCGTAGCAGGAAACCATGTCCAGGCAGTCGTCGCAGTATTGGAACTCTGAGGGGTTGGCCGGCGACGCCCATTCGTGCGCTCTGCTCGAAAGCCACGCAAAAACGTGGTCCGCGATGTGCCTTAGCTTCACGAAATTTGTGTGATCGTTGGCTGCTCTAATTTTCATAATTTGCATCCTTAAATTGCATAATTTTCCATAGACAGGGTTAGACAGGGTCTTAGTCCTTCCTGAGAAAGTCAGGATTTTACCCATAGGCTTTAAGACCCTGTCTAACCCTGTCTGAAGCTATATTTTCCACGAGCATTCACCGCTTCGGCGTACGCCCACTGTGGATTTGTTTCGACTTGCTGAGCGCTATAATCGCGGACGACCACGAACCGATATTTGTTCGTTCCGATGGAAATTCGCTCGACAAGCTTCATCCCGGCTTGCTCGATCAGTTTGTTGATCGTTTTTTCGCCCGGTAACTTGGCGATGCTGACTTGCAGATAACTTATGATGTCGCTTCGTTCGGCGAGCGGTCCCGGCCATTCGTCTTTGAACGCGGCAAGTAAATTATCCAGGTCCGATGCCATCGCGCTAAGCGCCTTGCGCTTGGCCTCGTTCATGTCAGGGATAGCGCCGGGTTTGAATGCTGTTACGTCTAGCAGCTCCAGCCGATTTCGGACCGCCGCGACGAATGCCGGGTTGGCAATCTGCCCGTAAATTCGTTCGTAGTATTCCGGCGATTGCCTGCGCGTGGGATTGGCAATGACGTTGAAGCGCCTATCCGAAGCGTCGAACGGAAGCGCGTCCCAATTGTTGCTGAAAAATAGCCATCGGCAGCAATTCCACTCGACGTATTCAAGACCATGCTTTTCGTTGATCCGGCGCATTTCCGGATTGATCATCGCCTTGAGCTTTTCACTGTGGCTCCAGCGGCTGTAGCCCTGCATTCCGGCTTTCGCCTCGTCCACAACGGCAAGCAATTTCCGGCTCAATCGACCGTTGAATGTCCCGTCGAGCATTTCTTGTATGTCGATGCCGGCAGCGACGTAGCCGCGCAGAACGCGTACAAGGACACTGGAAAGCCAATTTCGACCTATCCCTGTCTCTTCGGTGATGAACAGATAGGCGGATTGGGGAAGCTCTTCCGGGCGCTGGAGAATGTGTGCAAGCCATTGCTCGAAACGAACTCGCTCCGCTTCGATCGGAACAAGGTACGCCAAGTGTTCATTCCAGACTTCGACAAGTGATTGAGCGTTGTCGGGTAGCCGATAGGGCTGAAACCCGCGCCAAGTATTGAACCCAATCCCTTGGCTTTCTGGCGCTTCGCAAATGATCGGTCCGTTTGGCTTCCAAGTTACAACGTCAACGGACTTCCTTGCCGGCGACTGCTCCCACTGATTGAAGACCGGTAGATAGCGCTTTTTGAAATCACCGGTCTTCGGATCAATGGTGTTGGTGGCGACCTCATACCGTGAGGCTGAATATTCGCGCTGAGCCGTCGCGAACGGCAGCACGTTTAGCGTCTTGGAATCGGCAATTGCTCCGCCGGATTTGCTATGTCGAACAAACCAAAGATCGGAGAGCATGTCGTCAACCGTCATGACGCGCGTGTGGATATCGGCTCCGATGTCGCTCCCTATTTTTCTGTTTTCTTCGATCTGTCGGGATCGGCGTTCTCGGTCGTTGCCGGTGTAGACCGTGCGACATGAGCGGATGGCCGAATTGACGGTGGCGTTCCTGTAGCTGGCGCGAGCGGTCCATTTCTCGCGCCTGCCGAGTGCCGATTGGCCGAAGAGACGAATGATCCGCGCATAGTCGCGCCCGGTCCAAAACGCCAAGACATTCGCCAACGCTTGATCGGCGCTCGAATGGTCAAACGGCTTGCCTGTCGTGGACGGAAAGTATTGCGCGAGCGCTCCCGCGTGAGCTTCCCATAGTTGGAGGTTTGTCGGCGACGCCTGGAGCTTGGCCTTTGTGCCTCCTGTCGAGGCGAGGAAGCGCCGCAACAGCTCTTCGTCGTCCTCTGGACCGTTCCAGCGAGGATCGCGCTCTGCGGCCTCTGGCGTGACCTCGGTTTCGCTTGCCGGTCGGTACGGGATCAGGCAGGCCAGCACATTCGTCCAGTCGAGATCGATATTCCCCTGAATGCCACCCGGTCCGAACGCTACGAAGCGTTGCGTTCGGTAGCACTCCAGCCAACCACCCCAGCGGTTCCGGAAATTAGCGAGCGCTTGTTTGTCGCAACGTCCGAAAATGTGAAGACCCTCTTGGCTTTGCGAAAGCTCCCACGCTGCTCCGTTGAATTGAGAGCATATCGCTTGCGCTTCGGGAGATAATTCGCCGGTCGTGGCGTCTCTGCATCCGTCCAAATCCAACAGAAAGAAGGGGTCGGCATCGGTAAACACCCAACCGACTCCGGCATATTGACCGGATGCCAGTGCCATAATTGCCGATGCGTAATCCGACCATGTGGCTGGATCGGTCGTGCTCGCGGCTTGCCCGGTCGTGGGATTGAAGGGAAGCTTGGCCGGCTTTGGTTCGCCGGGTCGCTGCACAAGCCTCCAGACAACGAATTGCGGGTAGGCTTTGAGTGCGCCGGGGACATTGCCAGACAGCGCCGCGGGCGCTATGTGAGCGTTCATTGGTATTGTCTTTCTTGGCCGGCAGCGTTGCAGCGCTCGCCGGCTTTTCTTTGAGCAGCGGTTACGTGATATGCCGCTCTGCTTCTGAAAATTGTTGCTAACTCAATTACTTGCTAAAAACGCAGACCCGCCAAACGTGGCGCGGGTAAGCCACGGGGTGACTAGTCGACCGTCCGGGCGAGCATGAACCGCTCAATTTCGTCGCGCACCCAGTAGCGGCGCTTATTGATGACGCGAGGTTTGGGGAAGTCGGCAACGGGCGGTGTTACCTTTCCCGTTCGGGGATCGCATGAGCCGTTCAGCCAGCGGTAGAGCGTCATATCGGTGATGTTGCCGCAAGCGGCGCGCACGGCGGGCGCGGGAATGAGTTCCACGGAAGACATGGGACAGACCTTGTTAAATGAGGGAATCGCTCGGGAACCTGGCTCGCAACGTCCGTTGCGCAGCGCCGGGTCGTTTCCCGGCTTCGGGTCGTCCAACCCCTATCGCCACGTCTTCCTCGCGGCCTTGGGCCGTCCAGCCCCTCACACCATCGGTCGTCCAACCTTTGGCATGGGCAACTGCCTATAACAAAGGTCAATGGTCAAGAACTGACCGCAAAACACCCTGTGGATAAGTTTAGCCTTCCCCCATCCTAAGCGGTCTTTTTCAGCATTATTACATTGTTTGCGATAATTGCTTTGATGCGCATCGCCAATTGTTCCAACGCATCGCGCTTTTCGTCTTGGTAATCATACCGGTTATAGATCGCCGCAACGCCGGACACTTTACCGGTTTTATGGTTTAGGATTGCTTCGGTCACTTCCTGTTTAATTCCAAGCTTGGCCAGTTCGGTCGCGCAAGTGCGCCGCAGATCGTGCAAATGCCACTCAGGCAGCGCCGGTTCGCCGCAATGTTTGTCAAGCGCTTTCTTACCGTTACTGAATCCGCTGAAAGGCGTCGCCGCTGTGGTAGTGAACACGTATTCGGAAGGGTTGCCGTCCGCGTCGTGCATCTTGGGCAACGCTTCAATTATCATCATTGCCAGCGGTGCGAGCGGAACGATATGGGGTCGTGAATTTTTGGTGCGAGTCGCTTCAAGCGTGATTGCGTCCATGTCGTCAGATATTTCGGACCATTTCAGCTCCGCTATTTCGTCGCGCCTCTGACCGGTGAGCAACAGCAATTGGACCATGGGGCCGAAAGGATAGCCGCATTTTTCCGCAGCTTTCCAAACGGTTTTGATTTCCTCATGCGACAGGACGCGATCCCGGCTTTGTGGCTTTGCCGGCGCTTCCGCCAATTCGACAATGTTCCGCCCCATGGCACGCGCAACCGGTTTCCACCGGAAAAAGGCCGACAGCACCGCAAATGCATTTCGGCGAGCACCCGGTGTCAGCTTCGCCAAGAGCTTTTCAACGTCCCGATAGTCGACCGTCCGAATGTCGGTAACGTGCTTCCAATGCGGTTTGATGTTGGTCGTGATAATCCGATCGTATTCGTCCGCAGTTGATGCCTTCACCGGCCGGCCTTTGAAACCGGTCGTCCTGGCCGTTTTGATAAAATCATCGAACCAAGCCGAAACGCTCGTCTTGTCGATCTTCTGTTGCCGGGGATCGTTGCCGCGCCGCGCATCTGCAACCACCTTTTCGGCGAGCGCCCGCGCTTGGGTGACGTTGAGCGCTTGGGTTGCCGATACGATAATTGCACCGCGTTCGACGCTGCCGGTTTCGTCATAGCGGCCGATTGTGACCTTTGCCGCCTTCCCTTCAATTTTCGTGCGAACCGCCCACGACAAAGCCCCGCTTGGTTGCATGACCAGATAGAGCCCGGATTGAGTGCTGTCCGGTATTTCTTGCCGCGTGGTTGCCGGCTTCAAATTGCTGATGAATGCAGCGGCCTTTTTGAACTGGCCGGGGATCGAATTAAGCATCGGTTTCGGCTCCGGGGTAACATCAGGGGTAAACTGGGGTATGTGATATTACGTTATGGACCGTTATGCAAACCGATGCTCAGCCGCACACAAAGTCGGATTAAACTATGCAAAATCAGTGTGTTGACTGATGCCAGCGTTAGGCAACTTTATGCTTCGGGGTATGCTGGCATAAAATTTGTAAACCGAAGGTCGCGGGTTCGATCCCTGCCGGGGGCACCATCCTTCGCCCTTCGAGCTTTGGATGGCAGGCCACCCGAAGATTGTTGGACGAGGACGGTTCGATTCCGCAAGACAATTGGCTGGCATGCGAACAACTCAGGGCAACCTACGAGGCCGTTGCAATTTCGCCGGCGGCTGTCCCACCGAACGTGTTCCTTACCCTTACCGACTTGAACACATAGGCAACCCAAATCCCGGTCAGAACAAATCCGGCGATAGGTGCGACAAGTGCATCTCCCGCGAGAACCTGACTGATTGGTGCGCCTAGAATCGTGGAGGTCCAAACAGCGTCGAGCGCGAATACAAATGGGATGGCGATCCACTGATAAAGAAACAGCCGCTTGAAACGAAGGCTCCGCCGCAGCATTGCGACAAGAACAACCAATTGCAGCAGTGTAAACCCCAGCAACAGTACGACTTCGCCACAGACGGCCAAAGGGCCATTGGGTAGCGTCATGAGTTGGTGGTAACCCTCGCTCGAGGAAAACAGCTCGACCAGCGTGCGGAACGGCGCCAAGGTCTGGCCGATTGCCAAAAGCAACAACCAGCCTCCAAATCCCACCAAGTTGCCTGGATTCCGCGACGGCTTGGCCGCCGAGCGGACGGCGAAGAAGACGGGCACACCGACCAACAACAGCACGATTGCCCAATGCCAGATAGGAAACTGCATTCAACCCCTCCTTAATGCCCGTTTCGGTTGTAGCAGATTTCAATTTCAACTCAAGAGGAAACCTGCCGGCAAGACCCATCGTGCTATATGTCCGGCAGAATGTTGTTCCGACAGGGATGCCGCCATGTCACGCACTCTGATCGTCGCTGGTCTCTGCATAGTTGCCGTGGGCCTGCTGTGGCCCTGGGTGACCAGGATCGGCCTTGGCAGGTTGCCTGGTGATATCGTGATCGAGCGCGAGAACTTCAGGCTCTACGTTCCCATCACCACGGGAATACTGATCAGCGCCGTGGTCTCGGCAATCCTGTGGCTGATCAACCGTTAGGGGCGCTTCGGCGGCAGCGATTTCGCTTCACACCCCAATCGCCGTCACCACTATCCTATTCTGCCTTCGTATCGCGGCCCTCAGCTCCGGTATCCTCGCCTCGTCGCGCTTCACGAACTCGATGAACATCATGTTCATGTTGTTGAAGATCAACTCGCCCACCGCCGGCCCGTCGATGTCGGCGCGCACGAGACCGATCTCTTGCAGCCGCACGATCAGGGCGCGGATCTGATCGGTCAACGCGCGGTCGAGCGCGGTGTAGGCCTGACCGAAAGGACTGTCGGGCAATTGCGTCGAGATCGCCATCGCCTGCCGCCACATCTCCTTGCTGAGATAATTCAGCGAGTGCTCGATATAGATGCCGATCAGCGTGTCCAGCGCATCGCCGACATTGGCGGGCGGACTGGCGACCACCCCTCGCCCGGCATTCAGCACCTCGTTGACCTCCATCGACACGATGGCGCCGAGGATGTCGCCCTTGTTCTGGTAGTAGTTGTAGATCGTGCCGATCGAGACCTCGGCTTGTGCTGCGATCGCCTCGATCTTGGCCCCCTCATAGCCGACCTCGCGGAAAAGTTCCGTCGCCGCATCGATGATACGACGGTGCCGGTCCGCCTTCTGTCGTTCGCGCAGTCCGCTCATATCCGCCTCTCTGCCACAAAATCATAATTGACTCAATTTTAGAATTGGTTCAACTTTTCTCCCAACAAGCCAGCAAGGCAGGGAGAACACTCGATGACCGTCAATGACCGGAATCCGCTTTCCACCCTGAAGTCTCGTCTCGGAGCCGCCTGCGCGGCCGCTGCGCTGCTCATCGCCGCGGGCGGCGCCGAGGCCGCCGATCTCAATGCGCTGATCTGGTGCGACCATTCCGATCCGGCGCTGCTGCAGCCCTTCGAGGCAGCCAACAACGTCAAGGTCAACGTCAAGGAGTTCGAGGGCACCGGCGCCGGGCTCGCCATCGTCGATCAATCGCAGCCAGGCGACTGGGACGTGATGGTGATCGATTCCATCGACGTGCCGCGCGGCGTCGAGAAAGGCCTGTTCGAGCCGCTGCCGGAGGACAAGCTGCCCTTTGCCGACCTCTTCCCGGAAGTGAAGATGGACAAGTCGACCATCGTCGACGGCAAGCGCTACGGCATCACCGAAAAATTCGGCTACAACACGATCGGCTTCAACAAGACCAAGGTCGATCCGGCCGACATGCAGTCGCTGGCCTCACTCACCAGCGACAAATACAAGGGCAAGATCGCGATCTACGACTACTACCTGCCGGTGATCGGCATGGCGGCTCTGGCCATCGGCAAGAAGACCGCGGATCTCACCGAGGCCGACCTGCCCGCCCTCAAGGCGGAGCTGGTCAAGATGAAGGCCAACGCCAAGCTGGTCGGCGAAGTCACCGCCAGCCAGACGGCTTTAGCCACCGGCGAGGTGGACGTCCTTGTCGGCGGCGGTGAATGGGTCACGGCGGGCCTCGCCAAGGAAAACCCGGCACTCGACTTCTCTATCCCGAAGGAAGGCGCGGTGCTGTGGTCGCAGTCGCTCGCCATGTTCAAGGATTCCAAGAACAAGGACATGGCGCTGAAGTTCATCCAGTACATTCTGAGCCCGGAAGGCCAGGCGCGCCTTGCCACCTCCTCCTGCTACTGGGGCATGCCGGCAAACAAGAAGGCGGCGCTGACCGACGAGCAGAAGAAGATCCTGCGCTTCGACGAGCAGCCCGGCTTCCTCGCCCGCGCCCAGGCCTATCCGGCGCCCAACGCCGACCTCGACAAGAAGATGCAGGATATGTGGACCGAAATGCTGCAGGCGCAGTGATCGGCCGATGAGCGTTTCCGGAAGCAATTCGCGTGTCCTGCCCTGGGCGCTGGTCACGCCGGCGCTGGCGTGGACGTTGCTGTTCTTCGTGCTGCCCTTCATCGCCATGGAGCTGTCGAGCCTCACGGCCCACGAAGGCGGCGGCTTCACTTTAGCCAATTACAGCCAGTTCTTCACCGATCCGTCCTACTGGCGGGCGATGGTGAACTCGCTGGAGGTGACGGCGATCGTCACCGTCATCTCGATCCTGCTCGCCTATCCTTTCGCCTGGATCCTGGCGGAACAAGTGCCGGAGCGCTGGCAGCGGCTGGCTTTGATGCTGGCCGTGCTGCCGTTCTGGACGTCCTATGTCGTGCGCTCCTATTCCTGGCTGCTGGTGCTGGCGCAGAACGGCGTCATCAACCGGGCGCTCACCGGCATGGGTCTCACCGCCGAGCCGCTGCAGCTCGCCAACACGCGTTTCGCCACCGTCACCGGCTTCGTGCATTTCTTCGTCATGCTGTTGACGCTGACGATCTTCGCCAATCTCAAGCAGCTCAGCCCGAGCTACCGCAAGGCCGCCGCCGATCTCGGCGCCGGGCCGGTGCGCACCTTCCTGCATGTCGTTCTGCCGCTCACCCTGCCCGGCATCATGGTCGGCGCCTTCCTCACCTTCGTGCTCTGCATCGGCGACTACATCACGCCGCAGATCCTCGGCGGCAACAACGAGCTCGTCATGCCGCAACTGGTGATGATGCAGATCGGCCGGCGCGGCGATTTCCCGCTGGCTTCGGCGCTGTCGATCATCCTGATGGCGGTCGTCACCATCGCCTACCTCGCCTGTGCCCGCTGGCTGAAGATCGAGCGGGCCTGACGATGCGTGCGATCGTCCGTCTCGCCGCCTGGCTCTATGCGATGGCCATATATGGCTTCATCTTCCTGCCGGTGGTCGTGCTGGTGCTGTTTTCGCTGCAGGCGACCTCCTTCCCCATCCCGCCCTTCACCGGCCCGTCGCTGCGCTGGTACCAGGCGGTGCTGTCCGATACGCGGCTCACCTCGGCGCTGATCAATTCGCTGCTGGTGGCGGTTCTGTCCTCGTTCGCCTCCGTCACGCTCGGCTTCCTCTCCGCCTGGGGTTTCGCGCGCTTCGTGTTGCCGGGCTCGGCGCTGCTGCGCGGGCTGATCACGCTGCCGCTCACCGTCAGCTATCTCATCATCGGCATGGGCTTGCTGGTGCTGTTCAACTGGGCCGGCGTGCCGAAATCGCTGCTTGCCGCAGGCATCGGCCATGTCGTGATCAACCTGCCGCTTTGCTTCGCCATCATCTACAGCCAGATGGGCGACCATCAGATCAACATCGAGCGCGCTGCGCGCGACCTCGGCGCCTCCGAATGGAAGGTGCTTTTGATGATCACCGTGCCGGTGATGGCGCCGGCTATCTTCGCCGGCTTCTTCCTGTCGATGACCTTCTCCTGGGACGAGTTCGTCATCTCCTTCCTGCTCACCCGCTTCGAGACGACGCTTCCCGTGGAGATCTGGAACCTCTTGCGCTCCGGCCTCAATCCCAAGACCAATGCCGTTGGCTCGCTGGTCTTTGCCGTTTCCATCGCCCTGGTGGTCTTTTTCGAACTGACGCTGCTGCGGAGAAAGCCGGCATGAGCGCGCCATTGGTCGATATCCGCAACGTATCGCACCGCTTCGGCCAACTCCCGGTGCTGAAAAGTGTCTCGCTCGTGATCGAGCCAGGCAGCTACACGATCCTGCTCGGGCCATCGGGCTCGGGCAAGACGACGCTGCTTTCCATCCTCGGCGGCTTCGTCACGCCAAGCGAAGGCAGGGTGTTCATCCGCGGCGAGGACTGCACCGCCGTGCCGCCGGCCAAGCGTCCGACGACCACCGTGTTCCAGGATTACGCGCTGTTTCCGCATATGAGCGTCGGCACCAATGTCGGCTTCGGGTTGCGCATGCAAGGTGTCGACGGCGTGACGCGGGCCGCTAAGGCGCGCGAAGCGCTGGCGCTCGTCGGACTGGCGGCCGCTTTCGACAAGAAGCCGCATCAGCTTTCCGGCGGCCAGCGCCAGCGCGTGGCACTGGCCCGCGCGCTCGTCATCGAGCCGGCAGTGCTTCTCCTCGATGAGCCGCTCGGCGCCCTCGACTTGAAATTGCGCCGGCAGATGCAGGACGAGCTGAAAGCGATCCAGAAACGCGTCGGCACCGCCTTCGTCCATGTCACGCACGACCAGGAAGAAGCGATGGCGTTGGCCGACCACTGCGTGGTGATGAATGACGGCCGCATCGAGGACGAGGGACCGCCCGAGCGCGTCTATGCGCGGCCGAAGACGCGCTTCTCGGCCACCTTCATGGGCGAGAGCACCATCCTTGCCGGCAAGCCCGGCGATTGCCGGGATGGCCGCGTCACGGTCGCGACAGGGCTCGGCCCGATCTCGCTGCCCGGCACATCGCCCGCCAGCGCCAATGTCGCTCTTGCCATCCGGCCCGAGCACCTGGTCCTTGGCGAAGCGAAGGGCGATGTCGCGCTGGGCACGGCCAAGGTCAGCGACGTCGTTTTCCAGGGCAGCTTCAAGCGCGTGCTGGCCAACTCGCTCCAGGATCCGGTGTTGCAGTTCATCGCCAAGGCACCCGCCTCCGCTACCATTCAGGCAGGCGACACAACAGCCGTTTCGTGCAACGCTCAAGACATCATCCTGCTGGCGGACTGAACAATGGGCACGCTTCCGGTCATCGAGGCTCCGGACTGGTACGAAACCATCCGCATGGGCGACGACGTCACGCTCATCCACGAGCCATGGATAAAACCGTTCTTCCGCTGCAACATCTGGTATGTGCGCGGGCGCGATCGTGACCTTCTGTTCGATACCGGCCTTGGCCATTTCAGCCTCAGGCGACACGTGCCTCTGGTGACCGAGCGCAAGCTGGTCTGCGTCGCCAGCCACACGCATTTCGATCACATCGGCTGCCACCACGAATTTCCGGATCGCTGCGTCCATTCCGCCGAAGCCGAAATCCTCGCCGATCCACGCAACGAATGGACGGTCGCCGACCGCTACGCCAATGAGGAGATGTTCGACGGCGCACCGGAAGGGTGGGAGACAGCACGCTACCAAATCCCGCCTGCCCCAGCCGGGCGCCTGCTCGAGCATGGCGACGTGGTCGACCTCGGCGATCGTGCCTTCGAGGTCATCCACACGCCCGGTCACTCACCTGGCGGCATTGCGCTCTACGAGAAGAAGACCGACATCCTGCTGTCCGGCGATATCGTCTATGACGGGCCGCTGATCGACGATGTCTATCACTCCGACATCGAGGACTACGTCGCGACGCTGCTCGCCATGCGCGACCTCGACGTCTCGGTCGTCCATGGCGGCCATTTTCCGAGCTTCGGTAAGGTGCGCTACCGCCAGCTCATCGACGAGTACCTGGCGCAAAAGCGCAAGGCCGGCTGCCACCTGAAGCAGAGTCGTTGAGCCATCTCAGGCCGATGTGATTGTGGGTTAAAGCGCCCTTTGCGGGCAGGGCATTCCGGCGGCGTCACCGCAGCGGGAGGCGGCAGGCTGCTGCGGCCTCATGCTCATTTCTTCCGAATGACGCACCAGTTCGGCGAACATGAGCGCGAAACTTCCCATCATCAGGAAGACTATGATCAAGCGCGTTACCGGCAATAGACAGGTCTCTCGACTGGCCAGCCCCCGCCAACCCATCCACTGTCGGCTAACATGAGCGCTTCGGCTTTACGAGTGTTTAAGCCCCGTCTTAACCATTACGGCCATCACATTCGTTGCACGCCTGTCATGAAGCGCGAGCGCAGGCCCTGTCCGCACCGCATGGCGTGCCGCCCTTTGCAGATGCGGGCAGCGCATGCTACGCCGTCGCCGGCGCGACCCAGCAGGCGGTCGCCCTCCGGGAGCCATGAGCAAAGTCGCCAGCCGTTTCGCCTTCGTCTCTTCCGACACCGACGACGCCCGCGCGGCGCTGCAAAGCCTGTCGGCGCGCTACGGGCAGATACCGGTCGCCGAGGCTGACATCATTGTTGCGCTCGGCGGCGACGGGTTCCTGCTGCAGACGCTGCGCGACACGATGAGCACGGGCAAGAAGGTCTACGGCATGAACCGTGGCACCATCGGCTTCCTGATGAACGAATACCGCGCCGGCGGACTTGAGGAGCGCATCTCGAGGGCAGTATCCGAGACGATCCGCCCACTGGAGATGCAGGCGGTGACCCACGAGGGCGAAACGGTCTCCGCGCTGGCGATCAACGAGGTGGCGCTTTGGCGCCAGTCCTACCAGACGGCGAAAATCCGCATCACCGTCGACGAGCAGGTGCGGCTGGAGGAGCTCAACTGCGACGGCGTGATGATCGCGACGCCCGCCGGCTCGACAGCCTACAATCTCTCGGCGCACGGACCGATCCTGCCGCTCGACGCTCCGCTCCTGGCGCTGACGCCGGTGAGCCCCTTCCGGCCCCGGCGCTGGCGCGGCGCGCTTCTCTCCAACAAGGCGATCGTGCGCTTCGACATACTGGAGTCGGAAAAGCGCCCGGTGAACGCCGCCGCCGACCACACCGAGGTCAAGGCGATTGCCTCGGTCACGGTGCGGGAATCGCCCACCGCGACCGCGACACTGCTGTTCGACCCCAACCATTCGTGGAACGAACGCATCCTTGCCGAGCAATTCCGCTATTGAGCCGGCGCAAAGATACTGTTTCGATTAAGCATCGCGATTAAGCCTACGTCTTCACGATCGCCGGATTTCTGGCCGTTTCTGTTGACAAATCGCGGACTTGCGCCTAACTGCAACCGCGATCTTGCAGGCGCGCGGCGCCTGCCGCAACACGTGTTGCGATTTTCCTGAAGCAGCCAAAGACAACAAACACTTGTCCTCAGACACCACGACCGCTCAAGAAGCGTTGACATTCACGGACCTCGGCCTGTCGCCGAAGGTCCTCTCCGCAGTCACCGATGCCGGCTATACCAAGCCGACCCCGATCCAGGCCGGCGCCATCCCGCATGCGCTGCTCGGCAAGGACGTGCTGGGCATCGCCCAGACCGGCACCGGCAAGACCGCGTCCTTCGTTCTGCCGATGCTCACCCGCCTGGAAAAAGGCCGGGCGCGAGCTCGCATGCCGCGCACCCTGATCCTCGAGCCGACGCGCGAACTGGCGGCGCAGGTCGAGGAGAACTTCATCAAATACGGCAAGAACCATAAGCTCAACATCGCGCTGCTGATCGGCGGCGTCTCCTTCGAGGAGCAGGACAAGAAGCTGGAGCGCGGCGCCGACGTGCTGATCGCGACGCCCGGCCGCCTGCTCGACCACCGTGAGCGCGGCAAGCTCCTGCTCAACGGCGTCGAGATTCTCGTCATCGACGAAGCCGACCGCATGCTCGACATGGGCTTCATCCCCGATATCGAGCGCATCTGCGAGATGATCCCGTTCACGCGCCAGACGCTGTTCTTCTCGGCGACCATGCCGCCAGAAATCACCAAGCTCACCGAAAAATTCCTGCACGCGCCGGTGCGCGTCGAGGTCTCAAGGGCCGCGTCCACCGCGACCAGCATAACGCAGCGCTTGGTGAAGTCAGGCTCGAAGCCTTGGGAGAAGCGCGAGACGCTCCGCAACCTGATGAAGGCCGAGAGCGATGAGCTGAAGAACGCCATCATTTTCTGCAACCGCAAGGTCGAAGTGTCGGAGCTTTTCCGCTCGCTCCTGAAGCATGATTTCGATGCCGGCGCGCTGCATGGCGACATGGACCAGCGCGCGCGCATGCAGATGCTCGCCAATTTCCGCGACGGCAAGCTGCGCTACCTCGTCGCCTCGGACGTCGCCGCGCGCGGCCTCGACATTCCGGACGTCAGCCACGTCTTCAACTACGACGTGCCGATCCACGCCGAGGACTATGTCCACCGCATCGGCCGCACCGGACGTGCCGGGCGCTCCGGCAAATCCTTCACCATCGCGACACGATCCGACACCAAATATGTCGACGCCATCGAGAAGCTGATCGGCACCAAGATCGAATGGCATGACGGCGACCTGTCGACCGTGACCGAGAGCGAAAGCGAGGACGCGCCCCGCCGTGGCCGCGGCGCCCCGCGCCGCGCCGGCCGCAGGGACGAGGATCGCAAGGATCGCGGCGAGCGCAAGAAGGACCGTCACGCCAGGCATGACGAGACGCCCGACCCCGCACCCGAGGAGCAGCCCGTCGCCGAGATCGCCGAC
Organism: Mesorhizobium sp. WSM4884; assembly: GCF_029625675.1. Taxonomy (NCBI): domain Bacteria; kingdom Pseudomonadati; phylum Pseudomonadota; class Alphaproteobacteria; order Hyphomicrobiales; family Phyllobacteriaceae; genus Mesorhizobium; species Mesorhizobium sp. WSM4884. Next base: position 22,933 of record NZ_JARTVO010000030.1, on the reverse strand, counting down.
ATCGCCGAGCGGCGCGCCCGCAAGGATGCGATCCGCTCCGAGAACGACCGCAAGGGTTCGGCCAACCGCAACGAGCAGCGCGGCGATGCCCGTCCGCAGCGCGACCGCCCCAACCGCCATCGCCAGGAGGAGGACGACGCGACCGTCGGCTTCGGCGACGACGTGCCGGCCTTCATGCGGATCGTCGCCAAGGTCTGACCTCGTACTTGCATCGATGAAACCAAGGAAACGGCCCCGAACGGGGCCGTTTCCTTGTTGCGCTTCGCTTGAAGGTTCAGCCACGCACCTTTATGCAATTACCCGCCGCGGCTTACATCGGCCCAGGCATCATCTTGGTCGGTTTCTCCAGCATCGGAAACTCGGCCTTGTTGCATTTCACCTTCGGGTTTGTCGGACTGAACATGCCGTTCGGATTGTCGCTGAACAGCCAGGCGTGAAGGTCGTAGTGCACGAACTCCTTCGGGATCAGCGGATAGTGCCCCTCCATCGGCCCCATGAATTTCTGGCCAAATAGGCTCGGCGCTTCCTTGACGTCCGGCGTCAGCGGCACCAGCCATTCCACCGCGACCAGCTTCAAACCCTTCTTGGTCGGCTCGTAGATCAGGACGTTGGGCTTCATCGGGTCGAGCTTCTTGCCGACGCTTGGGACGTTGACGAAATGGACGCCCATGGCGCCCTTCGGATAGTCCATCGCGCCCGGTATCTTTTCACCGCTGTAGTAGACGCAGCCTTCGGTCGACAGATAGAGGTCGCGGATAGCGGCCTGGTAGTCTTCGTATTTGGCCAACGATTTTTTCAGGGCTTCCAGGTCGGCCTTATTGGCGTCTTCGGCCTGAGCCGTGGCGGCGCCGAGCCAGGCGCCAAAAAGACCAGTCAAAACGAGGGCGCCACAGCGCCCTAAGCGAGCCGTTCTTGTCATGCATTCCTCCCAGACTTTGATCTGGCCGTGCAAGACCGAGGCGAAATGTTGATAGCGCGGCCAGTTGTACCGCCTCATCCCCTCTGGAACAGCGTCGATGCTAGTCTTTTCCCTGGTTCTGGAAAAGTGCCAATTAGAAGAAGCTAATGTCCTAAGACTTTTGATCTAAGTTGGGAGCAGGCCGAACAAAAACGGCCCCCGAAGGAGCCGTTTTGCTTGATGGGGCCGCTCTCCGCTGGAAGCGGCTTTTCTCAGGTGAGCGGCGACAGCTGGATCTCAACGCGCCGGTTCTGGGCGCGACCGGCGGCGGTCGCGTTGGAGGCGATCGGACGCGTCTTGCCGAAGCCGGTGACCGCAAAGCGGCGGGAATCGACGCCCTGGCCGGAGAGATAGTTGGCGACGGCGAGGGCGCGGCGCTGCGACAGGTCGAAATTGTGCTCGTCGCCGCCGGTCGAATCGGTGTGGCCGAAGACGTCGACAGTGGTCTGGCGGAACTTGTTCAACACCAGCGCCACCGAGTTCAGCACCGGGTAGAAGCCAGGCTTCACCGCGTCCTGATCGACGTTGAAGGTGATGTCGGACGGCATGTTGAGGATGATCTGGTCGCCGCTGCGGGTGACGCTGACGCCGGTGCCCTGCAGCTGGCGGCGCAGCTCCGCCTCGTTCTGGTCCATCGTCGCACCGATCGCACCACCGGCGAGCGCGCCGATGCCCGCGCCGATCAACGCGTTGCGGCGATCATTGCCGCCGGCAAGCAGACCAAGGCTGGCGCCTGCCAGGGCGCCGAGGCCGGCGCCGGCCGCCGTGTTGGATATCTTCTGGTCACCGGTATACGGATCGGTAGTGGTGCAGGCGCTCACGAGCACAGCCGTCGCCACGACGACGAGCACGGTCTTCTTCATAAGATTGTCCCTCTCCAAATCGCGGCCATCGCGGCCGCGCCAAATCAACCCTTCCGCATGCCTTGTAACATGAATTGCGGCAAAAAGCGGAACGGCAAAGTGCTACCAGAGGTTCTTGCCGTCGATCACCACCACTTCGACCTTGTCGAGGTCGAAATCGTCGAACAGCCGGGAGTTGACGCTGATCTTCGGGTTGTCGAAGTCAGGCTCACCGGTCGACCAATCAGGGGTTTCGGTGAAAGTACCGCAGCCGCAAGTGGCGCAGAAGCCGTGTTTGATGGTTTTCGAGCCCCAGCGGTAGAAGGAGACGTTCTCGGGCGGGCTGGTGAGCTTGAATTGCGACGGGACGTAATATGCCCAGAGCGATCCACGCTTGGAGCAGAAAGAGCAAGTGCATTGCGTTACAGTCTGCGGCGGCTCGGACACTTCGAACGTCGTCGCCTTGCAATGACAGCTTCCCTTGATGGTCATGAACGTCACCTCTCCGTTGTCCGCCGCCCGTCTGGAATTGCTCCAGCGGCGGCAAGGCAACATAAAGAAGCGGTCCTGACAACCGTCCTCAGCAGGGTCGAGGGCACTGCCCTACCCCGGGTCAGCCCGTCACGCGCTTTTGACCGGGCACACAGCCCGGCCAGGTGTTCAAGAGCCTAGAGCATGTCTCCCGAAAGTGGGAACCGGTTTCGGGATAAAGACATGCATAAGATCAAAAACCTAAAGCGCATGGAGCGAACCTGAAAGATCGCGACGCGCGTTAGTAGGACGGCGGGGGCACGAACAGGCAGATGGTCTTGCCGGCATCGAGCCCGGCCTGGTGCGCGCACCAGTGATATTCGCCGTCGGGCGAATTCTTGACCCGCTTGTCGCTGTAGGCGACCACCTCGCCCGTGCCTTTTATCACATAGCCGTCTGGCCGCTCGCCGATCGATGTCTGCGGCACCTCCTTGCAATCATAGTTGGCGCAGCAGGCAAAGGGGTAGCTCCAGCCTTGCGGTAGCGCCGCCGTGGGTTTGGCGTCGTGCGCGACGGCGGTTGCAGTCAGCGTCACCATCCCAACCGTGACGAACAGGGAAAACAGGAGTCGGCCGGCCGGGCGAACGGCTCGGGCCGATCTTGACTTGGCAGCAGACATCGAAGCGTTCCTTTCGAGCTTCAAGCGTTTTCGCTTGCCCGTTCCCGGAACGTGTCTTCCCAGTGGCCGGATCGTCAGTCGCAGATAAGCCGCGTCCGGCCATAAATGCTTCTATCCCCCAGCCCGAATGCTGGGCTGATTCCTTGGCCGGCGCAAGAAGTGGGCGCGCCCTCGGATCGCACCGGGGCTGCAGCATCGGCCGCAAAAAAGGTGCGCCGACTTGGTTAATGAGAATTGAACGACAAGCCTGCGACCAGGGTGCCTAAGAACGAAATTCCGCTAATGGAAGTTCCGGCTGTCAGCCGGTGACATGTTCACGATATTGCGGCAGGTCGTCCGTAATCGTGAACCATGGCGCCTTGGAACCGACGAAGATGTGTGCATTCGGGCGAATGCTGGGGGCGTCCGTCAACGTCCCCATGGCTACATGGACGTAGGCGCCCTCACGCACCAATGAATAGAGCAGCGAGCCGCATTGCCCGCAATGCGCGTCGTGACCGTCGGCATCACCGTGGATCAGCAGCCTGTCGTCGCCCGCGGTGAGACGAAACTTGTCGCGCTCGATGCCGGCGAAGGGTTTGAAGGCCGAGCCCGTGGTGCGACGGCAGTTCGAGCAATGGCAATTCGCGGCGTAGACGAACTCGTCGGCCACCTCGTAGCGAGCCTGGCCGCAGAAGCACTTTCCTGTAAGCGTTCGAACCATTGGCTCCTCCGTCGCCGTGGTATGTGGGGCCCTAACGCATGTCTCCCGAAAGTGGGAACCGGTTTCGGGAGACATGCGCAAAAAACCTAAAGCGTATGGAGTGAATCTGAAATATCGCGACGCGCTTCAATCGAGGTCCGCCACCGCCTCGCCGGCGCCGCCCTCGATGCGATGCGACAGCGAGGCCTCCATGAACTCGTCGAGGTCGCCGTCGAGCACGCTTGACGGGCTGGTGTTTTCGACGCCGGTGCGTAGATCCTTCACCAACTGATAGGGCTGCAGCACATAGGAGCGGATCTGGTGGCCCCAGCCGATGTCGCTCTTCGATGCCTCGGTGGCGTTGGCGACCGCCTCGCGCTTCTTCAGCTCCTCCTCGTAGAGCCGGGAGCGCAGCATTTCCCAGGCCTTGGCCCGGTTCTTGTGCTGCGAGCGCTCGGCCTGGCAGGCGACCGCGATGCCGGTTGCGAGATGGGTGATGCGGACCGCCGAGTCGGTCGTGTTGACGTGCTGGCCGCCCGAGCCGGAGGAACGATAGGTGTCGATGCGCACGTCGGATTCCGAGACATTGATCTCGATCGAATCGTCAATTACCGGATAGACCCAGACGCTGGCGAACGAGGTGTGGCGGCGGGCATTGCTGTCGTAAGGCGAGATGCGCACCAGCCGATGGACGCCCGATTCCGTCTTCAGCCAACCATAAGCGTTGTGGCCCTTGATCAGCACGGTGGCCGACTTGATGCCGGCCTCCTCGCCATCGTGGACTTCCAGCACTTCGACCTTGAAGCGACGCCGTTCGGCCCAGCGCGTGTACATGCGCAGAAGCATCGAGGCCCAGTCCTGGCTCTCGGTGCCGCCGGCGCCGGCATGGATTTCGAGATAGGTGTCGTTGGCGTCGGCTTCGCCCGAGAGCAGCGTCTCGACCTGGCGGGCCTTGGCCTCGCCCTGCATGGAGCGCAGCGCGGCTTCGGCTTCGGCGACGACGCCTTCGTCGCCCTCTTCCTCGCCAAGCTCGATCAGGCCGATATTATCCTCGAGCGCCTGGGTCAGCCCCTTGACCGCCCCAATGCCTTCCTCGAGGCCCTGGCGCTCCCGCATCAGCTTCTGCGCTTCGATGGGGTCGTTCCAGAGGCTGGAATCCTCGGCGCGCGAGTTCAGGTATTCAAGCCGCTTTATGGCCTGATCCCAGTCAAAGATGCCTCCTCAGCAGGGTTATCGCCTGCCTGATCTCGTCGACAATGTTCTGCGTTTCCGCGCGCATGGGTCTTCGTTCTGTCCTGTGCTTCTCGTTCTGTTCGGAATCGGCGCGATACATAGGCACGGCACCGCCGCCTGTAAAGCGAAATGGGCCGGCGTCGACGCGCCAGCCCATTCCAGAATTCTGAAATTCTAGTAGAGGCCGCCGCCGCCGTCCTGGATGGCCTGGTTGGCCTGCGGCGACAAGGCACCGCCGGCGCCGTTGGAACCGTCCGCGCCCATGCCGATGACCCAGTAGCTGTCGGCCGGACCGGTGCCGGGCTTGAACGCCTCGATGATGGTGTTGGGATCGCCCTCGGCTGCGCGCATGCCGGTCTTGCGGTTGATGGCGATCAGCTTCATGCCTTCCGGAACCTGGAAGTCGACATTGGGCGTGCCGTCGAGAGCGACGCGCATGAAGTCCTTGAAGATCGGCGCGGCGAGACCACCACCCGTGGCGCCCTTGCCGAGGCCGCGCGGCGTGTCGTAGCCCATATAGAGACCGACGACGAGGTTCGGCGTGAAGCCGATGAACCAGGCGTCCTTCTCGTCATTGGTCGTGCCGGTCTTGCCGGCGATGTGGCGGCCAAGCTCGGCGATGGTGGCGCCGGTGCCGCGCTGCACGACGCCTTCCATCATCGAGGTGATCTGGTAGGCGGTCATCGGATCGAGCACCTGCTCGGAATTGTCGACCAGCTCCGGCTCGGGCTGGTTCTTCCATTCGGTGGCGTTGCAGCCCTCGCAGCCGCGTTCGTCCTGCTTGAAGACGGTCTTGCCATAGCGATCCTGGATGCGGTCGATCAGCGACGGTTTGATCGACTTGCCGCCATTGGCCATGATCGAATAGGCCGACACCATGCGCATGACGGTCGTCTCGCCGGAGCCCAGCGCCATTGGCAGGTACGGCGCGAGATGATCGTAGACGCCGAAGCGCTCGGCGTACTCGACGACCAGCTTCATGCCCATGTCGTTGGCCAGCCGTACGGTCATCAGATTGCGCGACTTCTCGATGCCCGAACGCAAGGTGGCGGGGCCGGCGACCGTGCCGTCATAGTTCTTCGGCGTCCAGGTCGTGTTGCCGCTCTGGATGGTGATCGGGCCGTCCATGATCACGGATGCCGGCGTGTAGCCGTTGTCGAGCGCCGCCGAATAGACGATCGGCTTGAACGAGGAGCCCGGCTGGCGCATCGCCTGCGTCGCACGATTGAATTCCGACTGCGCGTAGGAGAAGCCGCCGACCATGGCCAGCACTCGCCCGGTATGCGGGTCCATGGCAACCAAGCCGCCTTCCACCTCGGGCACCTGGCGCAGGCTGTAGGCATTGTCCGAGCCGTCGTTTTTCTGCACGAAGATGACGTCGCCCGGCTCCAGCACTTCCGCCGGAGATTTCGCCCTGACGGACTTTCCGTTGACGAAATGGCGCATGGCGAAGCCCATATCGTCCTTGCTGACGGTTCCCTCGACACGGTCCTTGACGAGGTCGCCGGAGACCTGACGCGCCGGCTGAATGCCGATGGTCAATCCGTCGGCCGAACTGTCAAGCACGACGGCCAGCGTCCATTCCGGCACGTCCTCCAGCCCCTTGACTGCACCGAGCGGAACGCCCCAGTCGCCGGAAATGTCGATATGGGTCACCGGTCCGCGATAGCCGCGCAGCATGTCGTATTTCAGCAACCCGTTCTGCATCGATTTGCGGGCGATCAGCTGGATCTTCGGGTCGAGCGTCGTGCGCACCGACAGGCCACCCTCGTAGAGCGCGTTCTCACCGTAGCGGGCGATGATCTGGCGGCGCACCTCCTCGGTGAAAAATTCGCCCGCGAACAGATAGGAGCCGTTGCGGCGCGGCTTAACGCCGAGCGGCTCGGCCTTGGCCTTCTCGCCCTCGTCATGGCTGACGTAACCGTTCGCGACCATCTGGTCGATGACCCAGTTGCGGCGCTCGAGCGCGCGGTCGGCATGCTTGAACGGATGGTAGTTGTTGGGGCCCTTGGGCAGCGAAGCGAGGTAAGCGGCCTCGGCGACGGTGAGCTCATTGACCGACTTGTCGAAATAGGTGAGCGCGGCGCCGGCGACACCATAGGCGCCGAATCCGAAGAATATCTCGTTGAGGTAGAGTTCGAGGATGCGGTCCTTCGAATAGGCCTGCTCGATGCGGAAGGCCAGGATCATCTCCTTGATCTTGCGCTCGTAGGTCTGGTCGGCGGTAAGCAGGAAGTTCTTCGCCACCTGCTGCGTGATCGTCGAGGCGCCGACCTGACGCCTGCCGGAGCCGAAATTCTGCAGGTTGACGATGATTGCGCGACCAAGGCCGGTGATGTCGATGCCGGGGTGGTTGTAGAAGTTCTTGTCCTCGGCCGACATGAAGGCTGCCTTGACGCGATCCGGGATCGCCTGGATCGGCAGATAGAGGCGCCGCTCGCGCGCATACTCAGCCATCAGCGAGCCGTCGGACGCATGGATGCGCGTCGTCACCGGCGGCTCGTATTTGGCCAGGACTTCGTAGTCGGGCAGATCCTTCGTCAGATGGCCGATGTAGATGGCCAGGCCGGCAGCGACCAGCAGCGCCAGCGTCGTGCCGATGCCGAAGAAATAGCCGATGAGACGAATCATGCCCGCTCCAGTCACAGGTTCGGGATTTTCCTAGACGAAGCCAACAGTCGCGCAAGCTTCCCGGGGCGGTTCCCAATCCGCAATGAAAAACCCATGTCGCCACCATGTGGACAAAATACGGCAGCGCCAAATTTCAGGACTCGGTCCGACAAACAATAACGCCACGTGTTGTCGTCGCGCAACGCCGCTTGTGGTTGTGGAACGGCTTGTGGTTGTGGGCGGGTGCAGTCCCGTCAGCCGCCAGCCCGGGCTCCGGCCTTCGCCGCGGCGAACAGTGCGACGGCATTGGTTATGCTCTGGGCCGCCTTGCCGCGCCAGTCGGCGCTGAGCAGCTGCGCCTCGTCCTTGCTGTTGGACAGATAGCCAAGCTCGACCAGCACGGAGGGAACGTCAGGCGCCTTCAGCACCTTGAAGCCCGCCGAGCGCTGCGGATTGTTGATCAGTCCGACACTGGTCGACAGCTGGCCGACCAGCATGTGGGCAAAACTCATCGAGAAGCCGTGCGTCTCGCGGCGGATCAGGTCGATCAAGATGTCGGTGACGTCCTTGTTGTCGTCCTCGATCTTCATGCCGGCGAACTGGTCAGACAGGTTTTCGCGGTCGGCTTGCGCCTGAGCCTGGGGATCGGAAGCCTTGTCGGAGAATGTATAGACCGTGGCGCCCCGGAGGCCCTTCACGGCGATCGTATCGGCATGGATGGAGATCAAAAGATCCGCCTCATGCTGGCGGGCGATGCGCACGCGCTCGTCGAGCGGCAGGTACGTGTCGTTGTCCCGCGTCATAAACACATCATAGCTGCCGACCGCGGCCAGCTTGTCGCGCAACTCAGCGGCGAAGGCGAGCGTGACGTTTTTCTCAACCGTGCCGCCAGGGCTCTCCGCGCCGCCGTCGACGCCACCGTGGCCAGGATCGATGACGACCGTGAAACGGTGACCCGGTGCGGAGACCGGCCCCGTGCCGACGCGGCCGCCCTTGTCGGTGGAAACGGTCGAGCCGGTCGTCAGCGACTGGTTGGCGAGGGCTTCGTCGAATTCCCGTGCCGATGCGGCCGACATGTCGATGGCGATGCGATAGCCACTTCCGTCGTCATTCTTCAGCACGTCAAGCTTGTCGACGACGAAAGGCCCCTTGCCCGTGAGGATCAGCCGCGAGCCTTTGCCCTGATCGCCGTAGCGAACGGCGCGGACGAGCCCGCGCGGCTTCACATCCTTGGCGTTGAGAGCGAATCGCGTGCGCGGCAGGTCGACGACAAGGCGGTTGGGGCCGCGCAGCAGGAACCACTTCACGTCCGGTTCGCGGTCGAAGGTCACGACGATGCGCATCCTGGTGGCGTCGCCGGCCATCTTGTAGCCGGTTGCGCCAAGCAGCCCATCGGCCCGCGCGGCGGCGGTCAGGCCAAGCAGGACCGCCAGCAGGAAAAGGGTTCTTGCCATCTGTCGGAGATGGCCGGCGGCGCCTCGCCACTTGTCTGCGGTGCCTGCCAGTCCCATCTCTTGTCCGTCGCTCCCGGTTTGGCGCCATGCGCCGGGTCGTTTCGCAGAAGGGCCTGTCTGGCCGCCAACTCGATTAACGATTGGTATCCAGAGAAGGTTAACCAAGCCTTTTCATGCAGCGGTGGAGCGCAACCTTCCCCAACGGAAGCGCTTTTTGCCGGCATCCGAAATCAGGGTTGCCTTCCACCCCGCCAAATCATAAAAGCGACATTGGATCACTGCAATCCTGGAACCGCCCGCCTCTGCATTTCCCCCAAGGGTAAGATATGAAGGCGCTTCCGGGTTTCAGGTGATCGCGACGATTTTCGTAGGCGCACTCCCGTGGCGGGGGATCGCTTGCGCGATGAAAACGGCCGGGATGTCCCGTGCCGGCTCTGTATGAGCAAACAAGCTGGTCCGGTTAAGCCCGGGCTTTGGTTCAAAAGGTTCTGCTGGGTGCCGATGGCTTCAAGCGCAATCATGGAAAGGTCCGCATCGAACCGCGCCATTGTGGCTGCGGGCGGCACCGCCATCGCGTTGAAGCAGCGGCCGGCGGACATTCAATTATCCGGCATCCACACATATTCAGGCACACAGCGGCGGGGTATGCCTCGCCAGCTGCGGCTGATGGCTGCCGGGAGGAAACGAAATAATGCCCAACAAGATGCTGATAGACGCCTCCCACCCGGAGGAAACACGCGTTGTTGTCGTTCGCGGTAACCGCATCGAAGAATTCGACTTTGAATCCCAGGACAAGAAGCAGCTCAAAGGAAACATCTATCTCGCCCGCGTAACCCGCGTCGAACCTTCCCTCCAGGCAGCCTTTGTCGAATATGGCGGCAACCGTCACGGTTTTCTCGCCTTCAGTGAAATTCACCCCGACTACTACCAGATCCCGGTCGCCGATCGTCAGGCACTGCTGCGCGCCGAAGCGCAGGAGGCCGAGGACGAAGACGACGAGGAGGTCGAGGCTGGCGAGGAACAGCAGGCGCGCGATCGCGGCAGCCGCCGCAGCCGCCGGCGCGGCGGCAAGAATCGCGACCGCGCCGAGCAGAAGCGCGGTGCTGAGGCTGCCGGTTCCGAGGAAATCGGCGAAAACGCCGTGGAGACCGCGGCTTCGGGCGATTCCAACAATGCGCCCGGCGATGCGGCCGATGCCCCGACGGAGACCGCCGAAACAGTCTCCGAGACCGTCGAGGCCGTGACCGAGGCATCTGACGAAGAGGGGAACAAGGCTCCCGAGGCCAGCAGCAGCGAGACCGCCGAAAGCGAAGCCGTCGAGCACACGGATGACAAGCCGTCCGAGGGCGGCCCCACCTCGATGGCTGCGAGTGTCGACGCGGACGTGATTTCGGAAGCGGTGCCGCAGGCCGAATCCGACAGCGAGGTCGCTCCTGCCAGCGAAGCCGCCCCTAGCGACAACGATCGCGGCATGCTCGAAGAGGTGCAGTCGGCGCACTCCGACGAGCACGAGATCGAATCCGTCGGCGCCGAGGATGCGCTGGAAGAGGTCCGCAACCGCCGTAAGCCGGTCCGCCGCCAGTACAAGATCCAGGAGGTCATCAAGCGCCGCCAGATCCTGCTGGTCCAGGTCGTCAAGGAAGAGCGCGGCAACAAGGGTGCGGCGCTGACCACCTACCTCTCGCTCGCGGGCCGCTACTCGGTGCTGATGCCCAACACCGCGCGTGGCGGCGGCATCTCGCGCAAGATCACCAACGCCCAGGACCGCAAGCGGCTGAAGGAGGTCGTCGCCGACCTCGAAGTGCCGCAGGGCATGGGCGTCATCCTGCGCACCGCCGGCGAAAGCCGCACCAAGGCCGAGATCAAGCGCGACTACGAATATCTGATGCGGCTGTGGGAAAACGTCCGCAGCCTGACGCTGCAGTCCACGGCCCCTGCCCTGGTCTATGAGGAAGGCAGCCTGATCAAGCGCTCGGTGCGCGACCTCTACAACAAGGATATCGACGAAATCCTGGTCTCCGGCGAGGACGGCTATCGCGAGGCCAAGGACTTCATGCGCATGCTGATGCCGAGCCACGCCAAGGTGGTGCAGCCTTACCGTGACACCACGCCGATCTTCGTGCGCAACGGCATCGAGGCGCAGCTCGACCGCATGCTGCAGCCGCAGGTGACGCTGAAGAGCGGCGGCTACATCATCATCAACCAGACCGAGGCGCTGGTCTCGATCGACGTCAACTCCGGCCGCTCCACCAAGGAGCATTCGATCGAGGACACCGCGCTCCACACCAATCTGGAGGCTGCGGAGGAAGTTGCCCGGCAGCTCAGGCTGCGCGACCTTGCCGGCCTCATCGTCATCGACTTCATCGACATGGAGGAGAACCGCAACAACCGCTCCGTCGAGAAGCGGCTGAAGGATCACCTCAAGAACGATCGCGCCCGCATCCAGGTCGGCCGCATCTCGCATTTCGGCCTGATGGAGATGTCGCGCCAGCGCATCCGCGCCAGCGTGCTGGAATCGACGATGAAGCCTTGCCCGCATTGCGGCGGCACCGGCCACGTGCGCTCGGACTCTTCTGTGGCGCTGATGGTGGTGCGGGCGATCGAGGAATTCCTGCTCAAGGATTCGCGCAGCCACATCACCGTGCGCACGCCTGCCGCCACCGCGCTCTATGTGCTCAACCACAAGCGCGCCAACCTGGTCGAGCTCGAGGCCCGGTTCGGCCTGACCATCACGCTCGAAGCCGACGAGACGCTGGGCGCGCAACACTACGCGATCTTCCGCGGCGCCGTGGCGGAGAAGCCGGAAGGTTTCGTCGAGGTGCGCAGCCTGCCGACCTATGTCGAGCCGGAGGAACCCGAGGACGAGATCGTCGTCGAGGAGGAAGAAGAGGTTTCGATCCAGGCCGAACAACCGCGCCACCCGCAGCAGGGACAGCAGCGATCCGAGGACGGAGAAGGCGGCCGCAAGCGCCGCAAGCGGCGGCGGCGGCGCGGCGGCAAGGATCGCGATCGCGAGCACCAGGCCCATGGCGATGCCGTTTCGGCCCCAGCGCCGGCGGATGCAGCCGCGGCGTCAGGCGAAGCAACGGCCGAGGTAACGGCTGAAGCACCGGCCGGCGCGGAAGCGGCCGAAGAGGATCACGGCAAGAAGCGCCGTCGCGGCAAGCGTGGCGGCAAGCGCAATCGCCGTGAGGAAGGCGAAACCGGGGCCGATGCCAGCGCCGGCGATGGTTTCGAAGGCGGCGAAGCGGAAGTCGAAGCTCCCGAAGGCGCGCCGCCGGTCGCAGCGGCCGAAGAGCAGGCCGCGCCCTCGCCCGCCAATGACGATGCCCCGGAGACGGAGAAGCCGAAGAAGCCGCGCCGTGCTTCGCGATCAAAGAAGGCTGCCGAGGAAAAGGTGGCCGAGACCACTCGCGAGCCGGTCGAGGAGACCGCCGCGCCTGAGGTTGCCGAACCGGAACTGGCAGCAGCCGCTTCCATGCCGAGCGAGGCCGAGCCGCCCGCCAATGCGCACCCGACGCGGCGCAAGCCCCAGTCGATCGACGCGCCGGTCGTTCCCATCGTTTCGTCCAACGTCTCCGAGGAGGCCAAGGCCGAAGAAAAGCCGAAGCGCGCCGGCTGGTGGCAGCGGAAAGGCTTTTTCTAGAATTTTTCAGTCGACCAGGCTGATCTTTTAACAAAAATCCCGCGCCACCCCGGCGCGGGATTTTTGTTTTCGATGCGTTTCGATTTCTGATGCCGAACCCTTAGGGCGCGTCGCGGATCCACGCGCGCCGCGCCTTAAGCTTTTGTCTTGATGCTTCTCCGCTGCGCATTTTTTGGGCGACATGCATTGGCTCAAGGCGCGAAGATCGACCAGTTCATCATCCTGGCTAGCTTCTCCAGCGCGATGGAGCCGAGCTTGGAGTTGCCGTACTCGTTGAGGCCTGGCGACCAAACGGCGAGCGAAGCCACGCCCGGCACGATCCCGAGAATGCCGCCGCCGACGCCGCTCTTTCCCGGAATGCCGACGCGGAAGGCGAAATCGCCGGAGCCGTCATAGTGGCCGCAGGTCAGCATCAGCGCGCCGATGCGGCGTGCGCGCTCGCCGGACACCACCGAATGGCCGGTTGCCGGATTCTTGCCGCCATTGGCAAGAAAGCGGCCGGCCATGGCGAGCTGCCGGCAGCTCATCGCAATGGCGCAATGGTGGAAGTAGACGCCGAGCGCCAGCTCCGGCTCGTGATGGAGATTGCCGAAGGATTTCATGTAGTTGGCCAGAGCGAAGTTGCGGTAGCCGGTGGCGCGCTCGGAGGCCGCGACCTCGCGGTCGATGATGATGGTGTCGTCGTCGGCCAGGAACTGGACGAAGCGCAGGATTTCGCCGATCGCCTCGCGCGGCTGATGGCCGGCTAGCAGGACGTCGGAAACGACGATGGCGCCGGCGTTGATGAACGGATTGCGCGGAATGCCGTTCTCATGCTCGAGCTGGACGATCGAATTGAACGGATTGCCGGACGGCTCGCGGCCGACGCGATGCCAGAGCGCATCGCCAACTTTGCCCAGCGCCAACGTCAGGGTGAACACCTTCGAGACGCTCTGGACGGAAAACGGCTGATCGGCGTCGCCGGCAAGGATGACGTGGCCGTCATTGGTCACCGCGGCAATGCCGAATTTCTTCGGATCGACCTTGCCGAGCTGCGGGATGTAGGTGGCGACATCGCCGCGATCAGTACGCTCCGCCATTTCGGCGGCCACCTCGGCCAGCGCTTGCTCGAGTTCCGGCATGGCTTTCTATTTCAGCCAGCGTTCGATGCGCGCCAGCGCCTCGGCCATGTCGTCGTGGCTGCCGGCATAGGAAAAGCGCATGGTGCGGTGACCCTGCAGCGGGTCGAAGTCGCGGCCCGGCGTAGCCGCCACATGCGCCTCGGCCAGCATCCTGCGCGCGAAGGCCATGCTGTCATTGGTGTGCCGGGTGACGTCGCAGAAGGCATAGAAGGCCCCGTCCATGGGAGCCGCTAGCGCAAAGCCGAGCTCCGGCAGGCGCTTCATCAAAAGGTCGCGGTTCCAGGCATAGCGCGCCTTCACCGCTTCCAGTTCCTCGGTTGCCTTGAACGCCTCGATCGCCGCGACCTGCGACAATTCCGGCGGCGAGATGTAGAGGCTCTGGGCGATGCGCTCGACCGGCCGCACCAGTTCCTCCGGCAGCACCATCCAGCCGATGCGCCAGCCGGTCATGCAGTAGTATTTCGAAAAGGAGTTGATCACCGTCACGCCGGCGCCATGGGCGAGCGCCGTGACATCGGGCGCGGCATAAGCCAGACGATGGTAGATCTCGTCCGATATCACCGCGATGCCGAGCTCGTCGGCGGTCTTCACCAGCGCGGAAAGCTCGTCGGCCGGAATGACCGCTCCGGTCGGATTGGCGGGGCTGGCGAACAGCACGCCTTTCAGCGGTTTTTCGCGATGCGCGGCCTTCAGGTGGTCGGCATGCAGATAGGCGTCCGAGCCAAGCTCGATCTCGACGATCTCGATGCCGAGCGCGGCCATGATGTTGCGGTAGGCCGGATAGCCGGGCGCGGCGATGGCGACGCGGTCGCCCGGATCGAACATCGCCAGGAAAGCAAGGTTGAAGGCGGCGGACGAGCCCGTGGTCACGGCGATGCGGCCAGGTGCGACATCGATCCCGTAGTGCTCGCCATAGTGCTCGGCGATCGCCTTGCGCAGCTCAGCCAGCCCCAAAGCGTCGGTGTAGCCGATGCGGCCATGTTTGAGCGCAAGAGCCGCAGCCTCACGGACTCCGGCCGGCGCGGGGTCCGACGGCTGGCCGACCGCCATCGACACCACGGGAATGCCGGTAGCCTTCAGCCGGTTGGCTTCGGCCAGAATATCCATGGCATGAAACGGCTCGACCTCGCCGCGGCGTGAAAGCGAAACGACCATTTGACCTCTCGTCCAGCCTGCCTTTTTTGTGGAGCAATTCCGCGTGGAAAACCGCTGCGCGGTTTCTGGAATTGCCGCAGTTCGGCGGCAGCGCCGCACAAATGCCCGATTGATGTGGGGATCACAAGCGCGCAGGAAGTTATCGGCGCCGACTTTTCATCCTTCGCCCGCTCGTCTACCAGTGGACCTGTCATGTTGAGCCGACCCGAACGATGATTGGCAAATCGACCGCAATAAAGCGAACCGCGCGTGGATTCGCGACACTTCTGCTTGCTGCCGCAGTCGCGGTATCGACTTCCGTGAATGCCTTCGCACAAGGCGTTCCGGTGGTGCGCGACGCCGAGATCGAAGCGCTGGTGCGTGACTATGCCCGGCCGATCTTCAAGGCGGCAGACCTCGCCAATGACGGCATCGACATCGTTCTCGTCAATGATTCGAGCTTCAACGCCTTTGTCACCGGCCGCCGCCTGTTCATCAACACCGGCGCGCTGGTGACGGCCGAAACGCCGAACGAGATCATCGGCGTTATCGCGCACGAAGCCGGCCATATCGCCGGCGGCCATCAGCAGAAGCTGCGCGACCAGCTCGACCGCGCCAAGACGATGGCCATCATCGCCACGCTGCTCGGCGCCGGAGCGATGGTCGCCGGCGCCACGACCAACAGCCGCGGCCTTGCCGGCGCAGGCATAGGCGTCGCCGCCGGCGGCGGCGAGATGGCGCAGCGCATCATCCTTGCCTATCAGCGAGGCGAAGAGATCACCGCCGACCGCTCGGCGATCACCTATCTCAACGCCACCGGCCAGTCTGGCATGGGCATGCTGAAGACCTTCTCCCGCTTCCAGAGCGCGCTTTCGCTGTCAGGCACCCAGCTCGATCCCTACCGGATCAGCCATCCGATGCCGCAGGAGCGCATCGCCAACCTCGAAGTGCTGGTCAAGGCGAGTCCATACGTCAACCAAGTCGACCCACCGGCGCTGCAACAGCGGCACGACATGATGCGCATCAAGATCGCCGCCTACATGCAGGGCCAGGCGGCCGTGGCGCGGCTGATGCGCAAAAACCCGACCAGCCTCGCCTCGCGCTATGGCGACGCGCAGCAGACATATCTCTACGGCAATCCGGGCGCAGCGCTGACCAAGACGGCGGCGCTGATCAAGGAGCAGCCGAAGAACCCGTATTTCCAGGAATTGCGCGGCGACATCCTGATGAAGGTCAACAAGCCCAAGGATGCCGCGGATGCCTATGCCAAGGCCGTCAGCCTCGATCCGGCGCGATCCGGTTTGCTGATGGTCTCGCTCGGCCAGGCGTTGATGGCGGTCGGCACGCCGGATTCGATCAAGAAGGCGGTGACCCAGCTCAACAACGGGATCGGCCGCGACAAGGAAAATGCGGAAGCCTACCGCTATCTGGCGCAAGCCTATGGCGAATTGGGGCAAATACCGGCCGCCGATCTTGCGACGGCGGAAGGCCATTACTATTCGGCCGACTACAAGAATGCGAAGATTTTTGCCATGCGCGCTCAGCAGAAGTTGAAGCGCGGCGAGCCTGGCTGGCTTCGCGCGCAGGATATCATAAACTACACGCCATCGAACAAGCTCAAATGAACCTCCTGGCCGTGCGCGGCGACTAGAGTGGCCAGGGACAGGCAGAAGGAAATGATCATGAACAAGGCAATCCTGCTCGGCAGCGCCGGCGTAGCGGTAGCGCTCGGCATGCTGGCATTCGGCTTCGTGGCAGGAAGCCCGCAGGCCGCGAAGGCCGATACGACGCAGGCAATCCAGGTGGCTTCCACCGACACCAAGGTCGACCGCAAGGAGGTCGAAGGCATCATCCGCGACTATCTGCTGAAGAACCCGGAGGTTCTGCTCGAGGTTCAGGACGCGCTCGAGGCCAAGCAGAAGGAGGAGCAGCGGCTCGCCGCGCTCGGCGTCATCAAGAACGCGAAGGACGAGATCTTCAACTCCACTTTCGACGGCGTCGTCGGCAACCCGAAGGGCAAGGTCACCATCGTCGAGTTCTACGATTACAATTGCGGCTTCTGCAAACGCGCCATCGAAGACATGAAGGCGCTGACCAAGGCCGACCCGGACCTGCGCTTCGTTCTCAAGGAATTCCCGATCCTTAGCCCGGATTCACAGAAGGCCAGCATCGTGTCGATGGCCTTTCACCTGATGATGCCGGAGAAGTACGGCGAATTCCACACCGCGTTGCTTGGCGGCCAGGGCCGCGCCACCGAGGCGACCGCCATGAAGGTCGCGCTTTCGCTCGGGGCCGACGAGGCGAAGCTGCGCGAGAAGATGAAGGATCCGAGCATCAACGAGGCGCTCTCGCGGACCTACGACCTCGCCACCAAGCTGTCGATCACCGGCACGCCGTCCTATGTCGTCGGCAATGAGGTGGTGTTCGGCGCGCTTGGGCAGCAGGTCCTGGCGGAAAAGATCGAAGAGGCCAAGAGCGCGCTCTGAGCTGTCGCGGGCTGCGCCAACAGGCGGTTTTCCGCCTGTTGTGGACAGCGAAAGAACGCACTTGCGCTCTTTTCGCGGGCGGCTATGCCCATTATAGAGGTCCGGCGCGCCGGCTTGGGGCCGGCGTCGAAGAAGGTCGGCATTTTGAAAACGATATTCGTCCTCAACGGTCCCAACCTCAATGCACTCGGCAAGCGCGAGCCGGGGATTTATGGCGGCAAGACGCTTGCCGCCATCGCGGAGGATTGCAAGGCCGCCGGCGCGGCGCTCGGGCTCGAGATCGATTTTCGCCAGTCCAATCACGAGGGCGACCTCGTCGACTGGATCCAGGAAGCCGGCGACAAGGCTTCCGGGATCGTCATCAATCCAGGTGCCTACAGTCACACCTCGATCGCCATCCATGACGCCATCCGCGCCGTCGCGCCGTTGCCCGTTGCCGAAGTCCATCTTTCCAATATCCACGCGCGGGAGCCTTTCCGCCACGTCTCCATGGTCGCGCCGGTCGCAGTCGGCATGATCTGCGGGTTCGGGCCACTCGGCTACACGCTTGCGCTGCAGGCACTGGCGGCACGCCTGTGACCGGCTCCCAAACAGAAGGCTCGAAAATGTCGATAAAGAAGAATGGTGTTGACCAGCAGCTGATCCGCGACCTGGCGGGCATACTGAACGACACCAACCTGACCGAGATCGAGGTCGAGCTCGGCGACCTGAAGGTGCGTGTCTCGCGCCAGTCGCAGGGGGCCGTCCATGCGGTCGCCGCGCCACTTCCCGTCTCCGCACCGGTCGCAATGACGCCGGCCCAGGCGGCCGCAGCGCCTGCGGCCACAGCCGATCCTGCCAAGAACGCCGTACCCTCGCCCATGGTCGGTACCGCCTATCTGGCGCCCTCGCCCGACGCCAAGCCGTTCGTCGAGATCGGCCAGAAGGTGAAGGAAGGCCAGACGCTGCTCATCATCGAAGCGATGAAGACGATGAACCAGATTCCCTCGCCGCGCGCCGGCACGGTGACGGCGATCCTGATCGAGGACGCCCAGCCGGTCGAATACGGCATGCCGCTCGTGGTCATCGAGTAGAGCCGGGAACAGCGGAGAGATGTTCCAGAAGGTCCTCATCGCCAATCGCGGCGAAATCGCACTTAGAGTGCTGCGCGCCTGCAAAGAGCTCGGCATCCAGACGGTGGTGGTCCATTCGACGGCCGATTCCGACGCCATGCATGTGCGGCTTGCCGACGAGAGCGTCTGTATCGGTCCGCCGCCGTCGCGCGAAAGCTATCTCAACATCCACCAGATCGTCGCCGCCTGCGAGATCACCGGCGCCGACGCGGTGCATCCGGGCTACGGCTTCCTGTCGGAGAACGCCAAGTTCGCCGACATTCTCGCCGCCCACAACATCACCTTCATCGGCCCGTCGGGCGACCATATCCGCATCATGGGCGACAAGATCGAGGCCAAGCGCACGGCAAAGCGCCTCGGCATCCCTGTGGTGCCGGGTTCGGACGGCGCGATCAGCGACGAAAAGGAAGCGAAACGCGTTGCTGCCGGGATCGGCTATCCGGTGATCATCAAGGCCTCGGCCGGCGGCGGCGGCCGCGGCATGAAGGTGGCCCGCTCGGAAGCCGACCTGGAAGTCGCGCTGCAGACGGCAAGGTCGGAAGCTGGCGCCGCCTTCGGCGACGACGCCGTCTACATCGAGAAATTTCTGGAAAAGCCGCGCCATATCGAATTGCAGGTGTTCGGCGACGGCGCTGGTCGCGGCGTGCATTTCGGCGAGCGCGACTGCTCGCTGCAGCGCCGCCACCAGAAAGTCTGGGAGGAGGCCAACTCCCCCGCCCTCAATTCCGAGGAGCGCGCGCGCATCGGTGGCATCTGCGCCAAGGCGATCGCCGATCTCGGCTATTCCGGCGCCGGCACCATCGAATTCCTCTACGAGAACGGCGAGTTCTATTTCATCGAAATGAACACCCGCCTGCAGGTCGAGCATCCGGTGACGGAAGCCATCACTGGCATCGATCTCGTGCACGAGCAGATCCGTGTCGCCTCCGGCGGCGGACTGTCGGTCAGGCAGGAAGACATCAAGTTCAACGGCCACGCCATCGAATGCCGCATCAATGCCGAGGACCCACGCACCTTCACGCCATCGCCCGGCACCATCACGCATTTCCACACGCCGGGCGGCCTCGGCGTCCGCGTCGATTCCGGCGTCTATTCCGGCTACAGGATCCCCCCCTATTACGACAGCCTGATCGGCAAGCTGATCGTGCATGGGCGCAACCGCGTCGAATGCATGATGCGGCTGCGCCGAGCGCTCGACGAATTCGTCGTCGACGGCATCAAGACCACGCTGCCGCTGTTCCGCGACCTCGTCGGCAATCCGGATATCGCCAATGGCGATTACGATATCCACTGGCTCGAAAAATATCTGGCCGAGGACGATTAAAGCGCGTCGCGCTGAAGCGGATTTCAGCGACGCGCTTCAATCCTTTCGTTTGATGCATGCCGTCACCTCAAAACCGCCGCGCACTTTTGGGCGACGCGCTTTAAGGTCTTGCGGTTATAATGGCGCAATGACTCGTCCCTATGCGCCCGGCTACCGCATCCCGACCGACCTGCTGCTGAAGGCCTATGCCTCGGGCGTGTTCCCAATGGCTGAGAGCGCGACCGACCCGGAAGTGTTCTGGGTGCGGCCGGAAACGCGCGGCATCATCCCGCTCGACGGGTTCCACACGCCTCGCAGCCTGAAGAAGACGATCCGCAGGCATCTCTTCGACATCCGCTATGATTTCGATTTCGAGGCTACGATCGACGGCTGCGCCGAAAAGCGCGACGAGCGCCGCTCGACCTGGATCAACGCGCCGATCCGCGAAGCCTATGTCGAGCTCTACCGGCTGGGCCACTGCCATTCCGTCGAGGCGTGGCGCGAGGGCCGGCTGGTCGGCGGCCTCTACGGCGTGTCGCTCGGGCGCGTCTTCTTCGGCGAAAGCATGTTCGCCCGGGAAACCGACGCCTCGAAGACCTGCCTCTATTATCTCGTCGAGCGGCTTAACGAACGCCGCTTCGCGCTGCTCGATACACAATTCACCACCGAGCACCTCAAGCGCTTCGGCGCCGTCGACGTGCCACGCAGCCGGTACGAAAAGATGCTGGCCGAGGCCCTGAAGGGCGACGCGGTTTTTTTTCCTTGAGAAAACTCGTCCGGCGGACGGACGGCGCGCGGGCGCCGAAGGATCAGTTCTGGTCCGTTGTGTCGGCACCGTCCGGCGCGGGCGCTGCGTCCGTCGGCTCAGGCGCGGCGTCGGCCGGTTGCTCCTGCGCGGGTGCCTTCGGCTTGGCGGCATTCGTCTTCGGCTTGCCCGTATCGGCCTTGGCGGCGGTCGGCGGCGGCACATCGGACTTCTGCTTGCAGCCCTTCAGCCAGACGTCATAGACGGCATGCTCGACGGCGTTGAGGCCGGGGCTTTCGGCGAACATCCAGCCGGTGAAGATGCGGCGGATCTTGCGGTCGAGCGTGATCTCGTCGACCTCGACGAAGGAATCGGTCTTCGGCTGTTCCGTCTCTGGCCGTGAATAGCAGACGCGCGGCGTCACCTGTAGAGCACCGAACTGCACCGTCTCGTCAATATAGACGTCGAAGGTGATGATGCGGCCGGTGATCTTGTCGATGCCGGCGAATTCGGCGACCGGGTTGGTGATGCGGTCCGAGACTGGCGGTGCTGCCGGTGCCTGCGGGGCGGCAAACACTGCCGTCGAGGCGGCCAGAACGGAAGCTGCCGCGACCAATCCCGTCGACATTCGGCTTGGAGCCTTCGAGCGCAATTCCGGACGGAAAACCGCCGCGCACTTTTCCTGGAATTGCTCGAAGAAGCTCATGCAAGGATACCGGTGGTTGCGCCCGGGTGATTCTCTCAATCGCCCAAGGCTAGTCGTGGCTGCGATATCGGCAAGCAGCTAAACGCCAATTGTGGCGACAAAGGACCGAAGAACGCGTTTACGAGCCGGGCGTCCAGGCGTCGTAGTCGCCGGTCACCTGCGGACGGTGCTGGTTGGTCAGGATGGAACCCTGCGGGCGATAGGCGCCGGGCGTTCCGGTGAGGTTCGCCCGATGCGGCTTCTGCCACTCGCGAGCTTTGTAGCTCTCGCCCGATGGGGGCGTGTCGACGCGATGATGGATCCAGCCGTGCCAGCCCGGCGGGATTTTCGAGGCTTCGGAATAGTCGCGATAGATGACCCAGCGCCGGGTGCGGCCTTCCGAATCGATGCCGCCTTCGTAGTAGACGTTGCCGGCCTCGTCCTCGCCGACCTTCTTGCCGAAGCGCCAGGTGTGGAAGCGCGTGCCCAGCGTCTGGCTGTTCCACCAGGTGAAAAACTGCAGCAGGAAAGTCTTCATCCAGGTCCTCGTGGCGGCAGCGGCCGCGCTGTTTCCTGCTTATGGCGTCAGGTCACCGCGAAGGCAAGGGTTTTGCCGCGCCCGCGATGTAAATGCTTCGTGCGCTAAAGTGCGTCGCGCTGAAACCGATTCAGGCGACGCGCTTTGGTTTTGCTTTATGCATGTCGTTTTCCCGAAACCGCTGCACACTTTTGCGCGACATGCATTAATCGATACACGCGCGGAAGACGCGGCAGCCCTGCTTGCCAAGCGTTGCCTGTGTTTCTAAAGCTCGCACGCCCGGCAAGCGGGCGCCTGGCCCGCGCCGGTTGAGGGAGGTGAGGATTGGCCCAAGAACGGTCCACCGGCAATCGCATTGGCGCCGAAGACATTCGCCGCCGCAAGGGTGGCGTGCCGATCGTCTGCCTCACCGCCTACACCTATCCGATCGCCCGCATGCTCGATCGGCATGTCGACCTGCTTCTGGTCGGCGACAGCGTCGCCATGGTGCTGCACGGCCACGCCACGACGCTCGGCGCCTCGCTGGAGATGATGATCGCGCATGGGCAGGCGGTGATGCGCGGCTCGGCAAAAGCCTGCGTGGTCGTCGACATGCCCGCGGGCAGCTACGAAGCCTCCCCGGCGGAAGCCGTGCTCTCGGCAAGGCGCATCGTCGGCGAGACCGGCTGCCAGGCGGTGAAGCTCGAGGGGGGCGTCGACATGGCCGCGCAGATCGCGGCAATCGTCGCCGAAGGCATACCGGTAATGGGTCATATCGGCTTGCAGCCGCAATCCGTGGAAAAGGACGGCGGCTACAAGATCAAGGGCCGGACGGAGGAAAACATCGCCGCGCTTTTTCGCGATGCCGAGGCGGTCGAAAAGGCCGGCGCCTTCTCGGTGGTCATCGAGGGCACGGTGGAGTCGGTGGCGTCGGACCTCACCCGCCATATCTCGATCCCCACCATCGGCATTGGCGCCAGCGGCGACTGCGACGGCCAGATCCTGGTGATCGACGACATGATCGGCATGACCGTCCACCGCGTGCCCAAATTCGTCAAGGAATACGCAACCCTGCGCGACACCGTTTCGGACGCGGCAGCGCGCTACGCCGCCGAGGTGCGCAGCCGCGCATTTCCGGGGCCGGACCACGTCTTCTCGGCGGCATCGGACAAGGACAAGGCATGAGACTTCCTGTGTCAACCTGTTGTGAGCAAGGCGTTTGCGGCGGGGTGTTTTTGGGGATCGTAAGGGGTGC
>NZ_JARTVO010000003.1:202500-426276 GCF_029625675.1 Mesorhizobium sp. WSM4884 | reverse complement strand
CTTCCATTCGGACGCGCTGATCGCCGAATTGCAGGACGCGCTGGTCGAGACCTGGGACGCGCTCGGCATCCCCTACGCCGCCGCCGGCCGCCCTGCCGTCGCCGAGAGCGATCGGATCGTTCCGCTGCTGGTGCCGAAATCGGGCGGGTAGCGAGTTTCCAATCCAGTAGCGATCATGACGGGGAAATGACCAATGTTTCGCGATCGCCAGGAGGCGGGACGAAAGCTCGGGGTCGAGCTGGAAAAGCTTCAGCTCGAGAACCCGATCGTGCTCGCATTGCCGAGGGGCGGCGTTCCGGTCGCCGCCGAGGTCGCCAGGGCTCTCAACGCGCCACTTGACTTGGCCATAGTGCGAAAGGTCGGAGCGCCGGAAAATCCGGAACTGGCCGTCGCCGCGATCGTCGATGGCGACCCGCCGGACGTCGTGCTCAACCGGGAGGTCGTGGAGGCCTACTCGCTCGGCGATGACGAACTCCGGGACCTGGTCGCAAAGGAACGTCCGGAGCTTGAAAGGCGCCGCATGGCATATCGCGGCAAGCACACGCCTCTTGAGGTAGCCGGCAAGACGGTGATCGTCGTTGACGACGGTGCCGCCACCGGAACGACGATGAAGGTCGCGATCCGCGCGCTGAAGAGGCGTTCACCTCTCGAAATCGTCGTAGCCCTCCCGGTGGCGCCGCCCGAGACGTTGACCGACCTTGCCGGGGAAGCCGACTGGACCGTCTGCCTCAGTGAACCAGCGCATTTCCGGGCGCTCAGCCAAAACTACCTCAACTTTCCTCAGCTCTCGGACGACGACGTCATTGCCATCTGCGACGAGGTCGCACGCACCCAGAATGCCAAGGCATGTCTCCCGAAGGGCGGAACCGGTTTCGGGTCAAAGACATGTGTAAAACCTAAAGCGCATCGAGCGAATCCGAAAGATCGCGACGCGCTTTAGGCTGTGGTGATCCAACGCGAGCCTGCAACGCGACTGCAAAGAGGCACGCTGCAGCCGCTCCGAAGATACCTTCGGCCAGCTCGGCTGTCCGTCCCTCGGCATCGCTGATCGCGTTACTGCGTCACCGAGGTCGACGTGCCCCACGTGTCCGACAGCACATAGCCTTGCGGATAGGGATCCGTCGGATCGAGATAGTAGTTGTGCTCGCCCGTGATCCAGGCGCGGCCGGTGATTTGCGGCACGATCGCCTTGCGGCCGGTGATTTCGGTCAGTTCGAGAATTGTGCCGGTGAAGCGCGAGCCGATGATCGATTCATGGATCAGAACGTCGCCGACGCTCATCAGACCCCTCGCCTGCAGCACGGCCATGCGGGCCGATGTGCCGGTTCCCGTCGGGCTGCGGTCGGAGCGTCCGGGCGAGACGATGCAGGTGTTGCGCGTGACATTGCCCGGCCCCTGGAACGGCATGGCGAACTGTACGATCGACACGCCGCGCACATTGTCGAGCTCCGGATGCACGACATCGAGCTGCTCGCGTGCAGCGCGGCGAACCTTCTCGCCGATTACCGCCAGGTCGCGCGCCTCGTCGGGTGTGACCGAGAAGCCGAGCGCGGCGGCATCGACAATGGCGTAGAACATCCCGCCATAGGCGATGTCGACTTTCAGCGTTCCCAGCCCCTCGACGTCGATACTGGCATCGAGGCGTTCGGCGAAGGCGGGCGCGTTGCGGAAAGTTATCGACAGGCATTTGCCGTCGCGGCATTCGGCGCGCACCTCGATGACACCGCCCGGCATGTCCAGCTTGAAGCGCGTCTCGGGCTCGTTCATCGGCACCATGCCGGTCTCGAGCAGCACGGTGGCGACGCAGATCGTGTTGGAGCCGGACATCGGCGGGTATTCCGTCGGCTCCATGATGATCGCTCCTGCGACGCAATCCTCGCGCGTCGAGGGGACCAGGAGATTGACGTGCCGGGCGATGCTGCCGCGTGGCTCGCAGATCAGCATGCGCCTTATATGATCGTGATCGCGTTCCATCGTGATCATCTTTTCCATCATCGTGCGGCCCGCCGGCGGCAGCACGCCGCCCACGATGACGTCGCCGACCTCACCCTCGGCATGGCAGCCGACGACGCGAATGCTTGATCTGGTACGCATTGTTTCTCCCTGTCGACCACGACTATCCGCTTGGCAAGCGGTATGCCTCCGGGACAAACTGACCAATCTGCGTGCCAGCCTCAAGGAGAATCCGAATGAACGCCAACGTCTTTTCCGGCTGCATGCCGGCGCTGATGACGCCTTGCACGAATGATCGCCTTCCCGATTTCGACCCGCTCGTGCGCAAGGGACGCGAGCTGATCGCCGCCGGCATGTCGGCGGTCGTCTATTGCGGCTCCATGGGCGACTGGCCATTGCTGCGCGACGAGCAGCGCATGGAAGGCGTCGAGCGGCTGGTGAAAGCCGGCGTCCCGGTGATCGTCGGCACCGGCGCGGTCAACACCGCCAGTGCCGTGGCGCACGCCGCGCACGCCCAGAAGGTCGGCGCACGCGGCCTGATGGTGATCCCGCGCGTCTTGTCGCGCGGGCCCTCGGTCACGGCGCAGCGCCACCACTTCAAGGCAATTCTCTCAGCCGCACCCGATCTGCCCGCGGTCATCTACAACAGCCCCTATTACGGCTTTGCCACGCGCGCCGACCTCTTCTTCGCGCTACGCGCCGAACATCCGAACCTGGTCGGCTTCAAGGAGTTCGGCGGCCCGTCGGATTTGCGCTACGCGGCGGAAAACATCACCAGCCGCGACGACGAGGTTGCGCTGATGATCGGCGTCGACACCGCGGTCTTTCATGGTTTCGTCAATTGCGGCGCGTCCGGTGCCATCACCGGCATCGGCAATGTGCTGCCCAAGGAAGTGCTGCATCTCGTCGGTCTCAGCCAGGCGGCGGCGAAGGGCGACGCCGAAGCGCGTCGGCTGGCGCTGGAGCTGGATGCGGCGCTCGCCGTGCTCTCCTCCTTCGATGAAGGCCCCGACCTGGTGCTCTATTTCAAACACATGATGGTGCTGAAGGGTAATCCCGAATACCGGCTTCACTTCAACGAGACGGATGCCCTCACCGACAGCCAGCGCGGCTTTGCCGAGGCGCAGCTAAAATTGTTCGATGCCTGGTACGCCCAGTGGTCGAGGCAGCCCGCAATGGCGAGATACGCGGCCTGATTGGCCCGTATGGCGGCGGGAGCTCGCTGAACCAGAACGCGCTCCCTCCGGCCGTCATTTCGGCGCCTGCTGGCCAGCCAGCAATCCCTCGAAAGCTTTCTCGAACACCTTGGCCATTTCGGCGTAGCCGTCGTCGGACGGATGCAGGCCGTCGCCGCAATCGAGGGCGGGGAGCAGCCTGGTCGGGTTGGCGGGATCGGCCAGCGCGCGCTCGAAATCGACGACGGCATCGGCTTCGCCCGATGTCCTGATCCAGGCGTTGACCGCCTGGCGGTCGCGCTCCTTGGACGCAGAATAGAAGGTCCTTAGCGGCTGGCCTTCGAACGCGCCGCCGAAGGGCGGCAGCGTGCCGAGCAGCACTTTGATGCCGCTGAGGCGGGCGCGTGCGATAATTTGCCGGTAGGCCGAAATGAGGCTTTCGACGGCCACGGCCTCTTGGCCTCCGGCGAGCATGGTTTCCGGCCAGCCGATATCGTTGATGCCCTCCAGCACCGAAATCCATTTGACGCTGGGAAAGCTCAACACGTCGCGGTCGAAGCGGGCGAGCGCATTGGCGCCGCGGGCGCGGCTGACAAGCACGCGGTTGCCGCCGATCCCCTGGTTGAGGACGCCAATGCCTGATAGCCGGCCGCTTTTCGCGAGCCGCTCCGCCAGCCGGTCCGGCCAGCGCGCATTGCCGTCGACGGTCGAGCCGAAGCCGTCGGTGATGGAATCGCCAAGACAAACCAGCGAGCCGCTGCCCGGCCCGCTCTCGACCATGACGGCGCTGAGGAAATAGCGGCTGGTCGAGGTCTGCTGCACGGGCAGTTCGGGCGCGTCGGCGAAATTGCCGAACTCGGAGATATAGGCGGTCTGCTGCGCCTCGTAGTGGTAGGTCTCGATCGGCGCGAAGTCGGGGAAATAAAGGCTGATCGCGATCTGCCCGAGATCCGGAACCTTGAGCTCGATCGGATCGCTGAGCAGCGGGGCGCCGGGCGCGAGATGGGTTCGCCTCTCACCGCCGAATGTAACTTGACGAATGTTGGCGGCGTCGACGGCGCCGTCTTTCGCGGCAAGCGCCACGGTGGCGGCACCGATCCGAATCGGCGAGGCGCCATATTCGTTGGACAGCCTCAATCGCAACCTCTCGCCGCCCTTGCTGATGCGCAACACTTGGCGCACCGTCTGCTGATGGAAGCCGTAGAGCACGGCGTCTCCAGGCCAGACATTCATCGGGCTGGCGCTCCAAGTTCCGATCCAATGTTGCATCTTCTCCATCCCTTCGATTTTCGGCGTGGCCAGCGTGAACACAGATAGCTGCAGCGCGCGGCGCAGGCTACCGATTGCACTTTGCACGACACATACATTTTTGACTCGCCGCGCCACGCGCCGGCAGTCCAGCCCTTCACTTTCCGGGGACGACGGCGCAGCCGCCGCATCGTCTTTTTCGAGCGGAATCAAAAAAGTACTAACACCCGCCCCGGAACGTGGTGGCTGGCCGGACAGCGCGCGCCTAGCCTGAAATCGACATCGGATCACCGGGGGAGGAGACGTCCGGGAGATGTCTGGGGCTGCGTGCCCGCCGGACGGCTTGGTGGAAAAGCCGCGACGGCAAAGGATTCCAACCATTCTAGGGAGCGAGACATGGGTTCCGAAACCAAGAGCTTTACGATGAACCGCCGCGCGCTTTTGCAGGGCGCGGCAGCCGCTGCCGGCGGCCTGCTGCTGGCCGGAGGCGAGCGCGCCGCGGCGCAAGGTGCGGCATCCAAGGTGGTGGCCTGGGAGACGGGCTATCTCGGTTTCTTCTTCTTCGTCGTGCTGCAGGAGGCGCTGAAGCGCAAGGTCGAGAGCCTCGGCCTGGAATTCGTCGGCAAGGACGCCAATGGCGACGCCAACGCGCAGGTGAACGACTGGAATAGCCTTCTCCTGCAGAAGCCGCGCTACCTCATTTCCGACGCGCTGGATTCGGAGCTGCTCATCCCGCTGAGCAAGAAGGCGAAGTCGCTCGGCGTGCCGCTCGGCATGGTCGACACCGTGCTCACCGGCGGCGAGGTGGCGGCCTCCGTCACCTTCGACAACAAGCAGTCGGGCGTCATGGCGGCCGAGAAGACCGCCGAGCTGCTCACCAAGAAATATGGTTCGCCGAAGGGCAGCGTGCTCAACAATTACGGCTCGCTTACGGCGGTCGCGCTGCGCGACCGCAAGGATGGTTTCGAGGACACGCTGAAGAGCAAGTACCCCAACATCGAGATCATCTCGCGGCCGCAGAACAACCAGCATGAGCAGGCGCTTGCCGTGGTCTCGGCGACGCTGCGCGAACGGCCGGACCTCGACGCCATCCACATGCCCACCGACATTTTCGTCGTCGATGCGCGCAAGGCGCTCGAAACGCAGCAGCGGCTGTTCCCGGTTGGGCACGAGAAGCACATCATCCTGACCAGCATCGATGCCTCGCCGAATGCGCTGGAATGGGTGAAGGCCGGCGAGATCGACGCCGATATCGCGCAGGACCCGATCGCCTATGTCGAGATCGTCGTCGATCTGCTGGAAGAGTACACGCTGAAGGGCAAGCCGGTCCCGACCGGGCCTTACGAGAACAAGAAGTATTTCTGGGAGAAGGGCACCATCGCCGACAGCCCGTCCGGCCCGCTGCTCACCATCCCGCCCTACTTCCTCACCAAGGAAAACGCCGACGACCCGCGCCACTGGGCCAATGTCGTGACCCAGGTGTGGAAGATGCAGCAGAACGCCGGCTGAGATCGCAACCGACGAGACCGGTGGGAACGCGCCGTCGCGTTCTCACCCCATTTCGGATTTACCGGTTATCCAGATGAATGTCGCCGAAGGCACGATCGTGCCCGATAGTCTTGCGCCGGACAACGCCGGTGCTGTCTTGACCGTCGGCAACGTCTTCAAGCGCTTCGGCCCGCTTGCGGTGTTGGACGGGGTCTCGTTGAGCGTGTCGCGCGGCGCGATCCACGGCCTGCTTGGCAAGAACGGCGCTGGCAAGTCGACGTTGTCCAACATCATCGCCGGCCTGCTGCGCCATGACAGCGGCTCGATCCTGCTCAACGGCGAGGACATATCGGCCTTGCCGCTGACTGCCCGTAAGAAGCGTGGGCTCCATCTTCTGTCGCAGCATTCCGAGATCTTCGAGGACCTCTCGATCGGCGAGAACCTTCTGCTGCCCGATTTGCCGACGCGCTTCGGCCTGACCGACTGGCCGGCACTTCACCGCCTGGCGGCGCGCCTGCTCGAGAGCCACGGCATGCCGGTCGACCCGAGGCGGCGCGCCGGCGACCTCGGCGCCAGCGACAGGCGAAGGCTCGCCATCATCAAGGCGGTCGCGGCCGAAGCCTCGCTGATCATCCTCGACGAGCCGACGGCGGGCCTCGCCGCGGCCGAACGGCTGCATCTTCTCGAATGGGTCGAGAGCCTCACCGAAAGGGGCACGTCCTTCATCTACATCTCGCACCACAATGACGAGGTGCGTCAGCTCTGTTCGGAATACACGGTGCTGCGCGACGGCAAGGTCACGGCCAGCGGCAAGGCGGCGGCGCTTTCGGCCGACGCCATGGCGCGCGTCATCACCGGCGCCGATGTCGCCGAATTCCACCGCAGCCGCGAGGATCACCCCGCCGCCATCGTGCTCAGCGGGCTTTGCTTTCCCGGCGGCGGGCCGGTCGATCTGACGATCGGCCGCGGCGAGATCGTCGGCCTCGTCGGCCTGCTTGGCGAAGGACCGCAGGAACTGATGCGGGCGCTGGGCGGCCTACTGCCGGTCGAAGCCGGCAGCGTCGTCATCGATGGCCGCGCACTGCGTCTCGGCTCGCCGGGGCAGAGCCTCGAATCCGGCGTCGCCTACCTCACCCACGACCGCATCGGCGAGGGCCTGGTCGGCTCGATGTCGGTGACGGAGAACCTCAACCTCGGCAACTGGCCGCGGTCGCTCGGTTGGCTGGTCAGCGGATCGGGCATGAACCGCCGCATGCGCGAGGCGCGCGGCGCCATGGATATCGTCATGGGCGGCGGCGGCCAGGAGATCGGCGAGCTGTCCGGCGGCAACCAGCAAAAGGTGATGCTAGGCCGGCTGCTGGAACGCAAGCCAAGGCTGCTTCTGCTCGATGAGCCGACCGTCGGCGTCGACGTCGCCGCCAAGGAACAGATCCACCGCCTGATCGACGACGCGACGAGGAACGGCGTCAGCGTGCTGCTGCTGGCGCAGGACCCGGAAGAGATGCAGCGCCTCGTCGACCGCGTGGTGATCTTTTCCAAGGGCCGCATCGCACGCATGCTGCAGCGCGCCGACATAACCATCGACGCAATCGCCGAAGCGAGAACTGCGCGATGAGAGTTTTGAGGTAAGGCTCCAAAATGGCCAGCAAGAAATTCCTTCTCGACAATGTGGTCTGGATCCTGATCGTCGTGTTCAGCATCCTCGCCGGCTTTCTCAATCCGTTCTTCCTCTCGGAAGGCAATCTGCAGAATGTGCTGGTGCAGGCGACAACGCTCGGCGTCCTTGTGCTTGCGGTTTCCTTCACGCTTCTGATCGGCGAGATCGATCTGTCGGTGGTCGGCAATCTCGTCTTTTCGAGCATGGTCGGCGCCTACGCCATGCAGCAGTTCGGCGTCCACTGGACGCTGGCCGTGCTCGTCACCATCGCCGCCGGTATCCTCGTCGGCCTGCTCAACGGCTATTTCGTCGCCTATCTGCGCATGAACTCGCTGATCGCGACGCTGGCGATGGGGCTTTTCCTGCAGGGCGCGGTGCTCGGCGCCACCCAGGCCCGCACCATGGTCGTCACCGACGAGGGCTACAGCTACATAGGCAGCGCCACCGTCGGCAACTGGCCGGTGATGCCGATCGCCCTCTTCGTCGCCTATCTGCTGGCGCATGTCGTGCTTGCCTATTCCGCCTGGGGCCGGAACCTCTATGCCACCGGCGGCAATCGCCGTGCCGCCAATGCCGCCGGCATCAACGTCAAGCGGGCGAGGCTCGGCGCCTTCACCGCTTCCGGCTTTCTCGCCGGAGTGGCCGGCTTCCTCTACACCTCCTATCTCGGCGGCGTCAGCGTCACCGTCGGCAGCACGACGCTGCTTTATGCCGTGGCCGCACCCGTCATCGGCGGCGTCTCGCTTTTCGGCGGTCGCGGCCGTGTCGTCGGCATGCTCGGCGGCACGCTGCTCATCACCGTCATCCAGACCGGCCTTCAGCTGATCAACGTCTCGGCCTACTACATCCAGATGATCGGCGGGGCGATGATCCTGCTCGCCATCGCCGTCGACGCCTTCCGCATCAGAAGTGAGGAGCGCGGCGTCGTCTGAATGCTAGAGCTGGAGTCGTGGAGGCTCAGTATAGTCAAAAAAGTACCAATGATCGGATGGGAACATGGTGGCGCCGGTTTTGTCGGCTCAGTAGTTTGGCTGGCATGAGGCCGATGACAAATAACGCATCGATGAGGGCGATGACGTTGAAGGCTTCGAGGAGGAACAGCGATGAAACCTGATCTCGAGGTTGTGCAGATCAGGCCCGGCGAATCGTTCACCGCCTGGTCGCACGGCTATCCGTTCCGCACCGTGCGCTGGCATTTCCATCCGGAATACGAACTGCATCTCATCGTCGCCACTCGCGGCCGCTATTTCGTCGGCGACTTCATCGGCGAGTTCGAACCGGGCAATCTGGTGCTTGCCGGCCCCAACCTGCCGCACAACTGGGTGAGCGACGTGCCGAAGGATGCGACGGTGCCGCTGCGCTGCCGCATCATCCAGTTCAATGAGGGCTTCATCGACGGCGCCATCAACACCTTCCCCGAGCTCGCCGCCCTGACGCCGGTGCTCGAAGCCTCGCGCCGCGGCGTGCTTTTCAGCCGGCAGACCAGCCGGCAGATCGCCCCGCTGATGGAAGAAATCATGAATTCCCAAGGCGTGCGCCGCATCGAGCTGTTCATGATGATGATGGGCCTGCTCAGCCGTGCCGAAGGCGCGCGCATGCTGGCCAGCGCGAGCTACCTGCCGGACCCGTCCGGCTACATGTCTGCCGGCATCAACAAGGCGCTGGCCTATCTGCGCGAGAACCTGACCCAGCCCTTCAGCGAGACGGACCTTGCCGCCATCGCCGGCCAGTCGCCCAGCGTCTTTTCCCGCTCCTTCCGCCAGCACACCGGCATGACGCTGGTGCAGTATGTGAAGCGGCTGCGCATCAACCTGGCCTGCCAGATGCTGATGAGCGACGAGCAGGCCTCGATCACCAGCATCTGTTTCGAGGTCGGCTACAACACCCTTTCCAACTTCAACCGGCAGTTCCTCGCCGAAAAGGGCATGACGCCTTCGCATTTCCGGCGGTTGACACTGCACAACATCAACCTGGCGAAAGCGGCCTAAGGCGGCTGACACGGCAATATCGGCATCGAGACGCGGTTGGGGCAAGCCACCCCGGCAGGCGAAGCGCTGCCTACATGCTGACTGGAACGGCAAGACGATAGGAATGTGAGGACCCATGGCTCAGAAACTGATCGACAAGGTCGCCGCGGTCACCGGCGCCGCCTCGGGCATCGGGCTCGAATGTGCCCGCATGATGGTCTCGGAGGGCGCGCGCGTGGTGTTGGTCGACCGCGACGAAGAGGCGGTGCATGCCGTCTGCGAGGAGCTTGGCCCGGCGGCGGTCCCGTTGCGGATCGATCTGACGGATGCCGCCGATGCCGCCCGCATGATGCCTCAGATCCTCGATCGCGCCGGCCGGCTCGACATCTTCCACGCCAATGCCGGCGCCTATATCGGCGGCGAGGTGGTGAGCGGCGACCCCGATGCCTGGGACCGCATGCTGAACCTCAACATCAACGCCGCCTTCCGCTCCATCCGCGCCGTGCTGCCGCATATGGTCGAACGCAAGACGGGCGACATCGTCATGACCAGTTCGATCGCCGGGCTGGTGCCCGTCGTCTGGGAGCCGATCTACACCGCCTCCAAGCACGCCGTGCAGGCCTTCGTCCACACCGTCCGTCGACAGGTCGCCAAATACGGCCTGCGTGTCGGCGCCGTCGCGCCCGGTCCGGTGGTCACCGCGCTCATCAAGGACTGGCCGAAGGACAAGCTTGAGCAGGAACTCGCCGCCGGCGGCCTGATGCAGCCGGTCGAGGTGGCGGAAGCCGTTATGTTCATGCTGACCAGGCCGCGCAACATCACCATTCGCGACCTTGTCATCCTGCCGCAAAGCAATGACCTGTAGAAACGGGATCGGGCGAAGGATCTGAAGTCATGGGCAGCCATTTCATCGGCATCGACATCGGCACCGGCAGTGCCCGCGCGGGCGTCTTCGACGAACAAGGCGTGCTGCTTGCATCCGCCAAGGCCGACATCGCCATCTGGCATGCCGAAAGCCATATCGTCGAGCAATCGAGCAACGACATATGGCGGGCGGTTGCGGCCACCGTCCGCGAGGCCGTGTCGCTTGCCGGAATTTCGGCCCGGTCGGTGCATGGCGTCGGCTTCGACGCGACCTGCTCGCTTGTCGTTCTCGGGCCGGGCGGCGCGCCGCTGACGGTGAGCCCGTCGGGCGATCCCGAGCGCAACATCATCGTCTGGATGGATCACCGCGCCACCGAGCAGGCGCGCCGCATCAACGACACCGGCGAGGACGTGCTGCGCTATGTCGGCGGCACCATCTCGCCCGAGATGGAGACGCCGAAACTCTTGTGGCTCGCCGAGAACATGCCGCGGACTTTCGCTGACACCTGGCAGTTCATGGACCTTGCCGATTACCTCACCTGGCGGGCGACCGGCAGCCTGGCGCGCTCGACCTGCACGGTGACCTGCAAATGGACCTACCTCGCGCATGAGGCGCGCTGGGACGACGCCTATTTCCGGAAAGTGGGGCTGGGCGCGCTTGCGGACGAGAAATTCGCGCGGATCGGCACCGAGATCGTGGCGCCCGGAAGCGCCCTCGCCAATGGCCTTACGAACGAGGCTGCGGCCGAGCTTGGCCTGCTGCCTGGAACGCCGGTCGCGGCCGGCATGATCGACGCCCATGCCGGCGGCATCGGCTCGGTCGGCGCGCGCGGCGGCGCCGGCGGCGTGACGACGCGCATGGCCTATGTCTTCGGCACTTCCGCCTGCACCATGACGACGACCGAGCAGGCGGCTTTCGTGCCTGGCGTGTGGGGGCCCTATTTCTCCGCCATGGTGCCCGGCCTGTGGCTGAACGAAGGCGGCCAGTCGGCGGCGGGCGCCGCCATCGATCGCCTCGTCGGCATGCACCCCGCCGCGGTCGAACTCGCCGGGATTGCGTCGCGAAACGGCCAAAGCCTCAGCCAATGGCTGGCGCAGGAGGCGCAACGCCATGGTGGCGCGGCCATGGCGGACAGGTTGATCGGCGGCCTGCACGTCGTTCCCGAATTTCTCGGCAACCGTGCCCCCCTGGCCAATCCCGACGCGCGCGGGCTCATTGCCGGGCTGGACATGGCGACCGGCGCCGACAGCCTCGTCGCGCTCTACCTCGCCGGCCTTTGCGGCCTCGGCTACGGCGCCCGGCAGATCCTGGAGGCGATGCGCGCCCGCGGCATCAAGATCGACACGATCGCCATCAGCGGCGGCGCCGGCCAAAACCCGCTGGTGCGGCAGCTCATCGCCGACACGACCGGCAAGGTGGTCTACGCGCCGACCTCTCCAGAGCCGGTGCTGCTCGGCTCGGCGATGCTCGGCGCCGTCGCCGCCGGCCGCCATCCCGACCTCCCCGCGGCCATGTCGGCGATGTCGGAAGTGGGCGAGGTCTATTCGCCTGACCTCTCGCTTGCCACCTGGCACGACAGGCGCTTTGCGGCGTTCGAACGCCTGCAGGCCGCGGCGCTGTCGGTGCTGGCCGCCTGATTCCATTGGCGGGGGCGGCTGTTCGGCTTCGTCGGCCTTCGCCTCCGACTTGCCGCCGGGAACCATCGCCCGGCAGAGGGGTTGTGTCGTCAGACTTTCGAGACATGGAAGGAAAGACGATGCGGACATTGACGATGGTCCTCACGCTTTCAGCGCTGGCGCTGGCGCAGCCGGTCTCGGCCCAGCGTGTGGACCCGCAGCCGCCGCAGGCCTTACCGCCTGCACAGCAACCTGCGCCGGACCATGCGCAACCCGGTCAGGAGAATTCCGGTCAGAAATTCACCAATGTCGTGGTGGTGGCGATCGAGGATCTGCCCGCCGAAGTGAAGGCGCAGGCGGAAGCCGTGGTCACCAGGACGACCGCCAAGGACCTGGCAAAGCTGCAGAAATCGATCGATGCCTCGCCGGCGGCGGTATCGGTCCTGCAGGCGAACGGGTTGAATTCCTCGCAGGTCGTCGCAGCCAACATCGATGGCGACGGCACGCTGACGCTGATCATCCAGACGACCACATGATCGGCGCTGCCTGGAGCGGTTCAGCGTTTGATGGGATCGCCGACCCGCTCCACGCGTTTGTCTTTACGCAATTCCGGACGGAAAACGGCTGTGCACTTTTCCTGGAATTGCTCTGGCGCGGTTGATCGGACTGCACCGGCCGAAACGAACAGCTTCCGCGGAGGGGCCGCATGACCGAAACCGCCGTCCGCAACTTCACCCTCAATTTCGGGCCGCAACACCCGTCGGCGCATGGCGTGCTCCGGCTGGTGCTTGAACTGGATGGCGAGATCGTCGACCGCGCTGATCCGCATATCGGTCTGCTCCATCGCGGCACCGAGAAGCTGATCGAGTACAAGAACTATCTGCAGGCCCTGCCCTATTTCGACCGGCTCGACTATGTGGCGCCGATGAACCAGGAGCATGCCTTCTGCCTCGCCGCCGAGAAGCTGCTCGAACTGCCGGTTCCCCGGCGCGGTCAGCTCATTCGCGTTCTGTTTTGCGAGATCGGCCGTCTGCTGTCGCATCTGCTCAACGTCACCACGCAGGCCATGGATATCGGCGCC
Organism: Mesorhizobium sp. WSM4884; assembly: GCF_029625675.1. NCBI lineage: Bacteria > Pseudomonadati > Pseudomonadota > Alphaproteobacteria > Hyphomicrobiales > Phyllobacteriaceae > Mesorhizobium > Mesorhizobium sp. WSM4884. The sequence continues at coordinate 413,226 of NZ_JARTVO010000003.1, read as the reverse complement.
CTGACGCCGCCGCTCTGGGGCTTCGCCGAGCGCGAGAAGCTGATGGTCTTCTACGAGCGCGCCTCCGGTGCCCGCATGCATGCGAACTATTTCAGGGTCGGCGGGGTGCATCAGGATCTGCCGGAGCAACTGCTCGACGACATCTGGGATTTCTGTGACCCTTTCCTGAAGGTCTGCGACAATCTCGAGGACCTTCTCACCGGCAATCGCATCTTCAAGCAGCGCAATGTGGATGTCGGTGTCATCTCTCTCGATGACGCCTGGGCCTGGGGTTTCTCCGGTCCCATGCTGCGAGGGTCGGGCGCCGCCTGGGATCTGCGCAAGGCGCAGCCTTATGAATGCTATCCCGAGATGGATTTCGACATTCCCATCGGCAAGAACGGCGACTGTTACGACCGCTATCTCGTGCGCATGGAGGAGATGCGGCAGTCGGTGCGGATCATGCGGCAATGCCTTGAAAAACTGCGCACGCCCGACGGCGTTGGACCGGTCGCCACGCCCAACCAGAAGATCACGCCGCCGCCGCGCGCCACCATGAAGCGCTCGATGGAAGCGACGATCCAGCATTTCAAGCTCTACACCGAAGGGCACCGCGTGCCGGCCGGCGAGGTCTATGCTGCGGTGGAAGCCCCCAAAGGCGAGTTCGGCGTCTATCTGGTCTCGAACGGCAGCAATGTTCCCTACCGCTGCAAGATACGCGCGCCGTCTTTCGCTCATCTCCAGGCGATGGATTACCTATCGCGCGGGCACATGATCGCCGACGTCGCGGCCATCATAGGCTCGCTGGACATCGTGTTCGGCGAGATCGATCGCTGAGGGAGCCGTCCGGAAAAGGGAACTGGAGCAATTCCAGGAAAAGTGTAGCGATTTTCCGTCCGGAAGTGCGTAACGCGAGCTACCGGAGCACTTCGGCGATTCTGCCGAACGCTGAAGTGCCCTCGCGAGGCTGCCCAGGTCTAACCTTGCCGGCCGGCGGAGAGAGCTGAAACTCCCCTCGCCTCCGGCAAAGTCCGGTATTGAACCTGCCGCGGTTCCGCGAACCGCGGCAGTCGCCTCAGTGCATGAACACCGATCTCAACCAGGCAAGAATGCCCGAGCCTGGAGAGATCGCCGCGCGGACGCGGGACGCTGCCCAGCGGGCCGGCAGATTGGCGCCGACATGGCAATGGCAGACGACCTCATGCAACTGCCAGTCGCTGAGCTCGAAGAAGCGCTTCGCTTCGCCGTAACTGTCGTCGTGCAAGCCTTGCGCACGAAAGATCGGGTCTTCGAAAGCGACAGTGATCGGCGATCCGGCCGCACGCATTCTTTCGCGCACGTCGGGGGTCGCGTATTCAGTACCCGCAAGCGCGGTCAGGCGCCGGCCAGGGTCCTGCTCGAGAAGTTGCGCCCAGCGTTCGAGGCGCTGGCCTCGACTGGCAAGAAGAACCGCTGCTTCAGCATTAACGTCGGCAACGGCATTGAGTTGATCAACGGTTTGGTACTTCAAGGCCGCCTCCTATGTCGGCAGTTTGACCACCCGCCCCGCAACGGAACTAATGCGCTGCGCGACACCGGCAAGAGCCGAAACGGGTTACAGGAATCATTTGATCGGCATTCGCATCCGCCGCCGCCGGAATGCGGCAGGTTCGCCTTGGAACCATCCGCGGCCCTGACCGTTCTGCCAGCGTTAGCCGCCCTCGGGCCCTCGATCGGCGCCGGGGCTGCTGCGATCAATCCGTCATGTTCTGGTCGGGCAGATATCCGGTTACCGGAAACCGCGTCACGCCGACGACCCGCCAGCGCAACGAGGGAAACCACAGCATGGCCATTATCCCCAATCCCGATCCTACGCCCACGCCGGTGCCCACGCCGCCGCCTTTTCCCGACCCGAAGCCGATGCGCGAACCGGATCCGGAGCGGCTGCCGGACGAGGAGCCTGTCCCCAATCCGGATGAGAACGATGTGCCGCCCAAGCACTCGCGGGCAAGCGCACGTCGGCGCTAGTTTCGAAAGGCCGGAGGCGCCGGCGGAAGGCGCCACCGCATCTTCACACCTTCACGGCGCGCAGGTAATGCAGGCCGAGCCAGTTGAGCGGGCCGCCTTCGATACGCTCGAACCCGGCCGCAGCCAGCGGTTCGCGAAGAGGATGCAGGTCGAACTGGCCATGCAGGCCGTGCTTTGCCGACATGTGTCCGCGCTCGTTGACGGGACCGGCATAATCGACCAGCAACAGCCGCCCGCCCGGAGGCAGGACGCGCGCGGCCTCGCGCAGGCAGAGGCTGCGCCGCGGCTCCGGCACCATGTGCAGCACCGTCGTGAAAGTGACCGCGTCGAAGCGCCCATCCGCGAACGGCAGCTCGGCCGCATCGGCATGGTGAAACGGGATATCGAGGCCAGCCAGGCTCGCCTTGCGGCGAGCGGCGGCAAGCATCTTTTCGGAGACGTCGACGCCAACCACCGATCCGTCGGGCTGCACGCGGCGCCAGGCGGAAATCGCCTGTGTGCCGGTGCCGCATCCGACGTCCAGCAGTTGGAAGCCGGGTGCCAAACCGGCCAGATCGAGCAACGCCTCGCGATAGGCCCGATCCCGCCCCCGCGTCAGCATGAGAACGAGCAGGTCGTAAAGACGCGGGAAGCCAATGCCCTTGTTGGCTTCCGGGCCGATTGCGGCCCCAGCGGTACGCACTTCGCCTCGCATATGATGCATGTCCGTCACGTCCTTTCTTCAGCAGCGCCAGACCTTCAACAGCGCCAAGCCGGCGAATGCCGGTCCAGCGGCCTGGTGAAGTTCGAAACAATCCATATGATAATGGACATTCTGTCCGGAAGATTCGACGGACGATGCAAATGGAACGTCCGTTAGTGGACAATCCGGGTCCATCGTCCCGGAAAACGTGCGGAGAAAGGCTATCCGGGAGCGGATTGGCAAAGGGAGGAGTGATCCATGTCGCGCGGAATCGACCGACGGGCCGCCCGTACGCGCAAGGCCCTTCACCAGGCGCTGCTTACGCTCATGCTGCGCAAGGGCTATGAGGCCCTCTCGGTGCAGGACATCATCGATGAAGCCGATGTCGGCCGCTCGACCTTCTATGCGCACTATACCGGCAAGGAGGACCTGCTGCGTAGCGGCTTCCAGCTGCTTCGGGAAGAGCTGAAAGAGGCGCAATCCGCGGTGCCCGCAACAGCTGGAGCATCACAGGACGATCCGCTCGGCTTCAGCGCGGCCATGTTCGAGCATGCGGCCCGGTACGCCGACCACTTCCGGACGATGACCGGAGGGCGAGGCGGCGCCGTGACGGAGAACGAGATCCGCCTGATCCTGTCGGAAATGGTGCGTCAGGAACTGTCCTCCACCCTCCAGGACGGCACCGTCCCGCGCGACTTCGTCGTGCAATTCGTCGTCGGCGCTTTCCTTACGACCCTGAACTGGTGGTTCGAACGGAAGCCTGGGCTGCTGCCGTCTGAGGTCGACGCCATATTCCGGAGCCTGGTGCTCGATGGGCTTTCACCCGTGATTGGCGACGAGCATCGATAGGCGGATCACCCCGCTGCAGGTCGCGATGCGGATTGATCGCGATCCAGAGCCTGGAGCCGTCGGCATTTATCCGAGCAGCGCCGGCGTCCACACGCCATCTGCCGCGTTCGACTCCACTGCCGCTGCGACAAACTTCACGCCGCGCGCGCCGTCGACCACGTCCGGCACCTGCGCCACGCGCGCGGCATCCACGACTCCTCCCGAGCGATGCGCCCGAATGATGTCGGCTGCGTCGCGGTAGAGATTGGCGAAGGCCTCGATATAGCCCTCGGGATGCGCGGCCGGCATGCGCGAGACGCGCCGGGCTTCCGCCGTCGAGCCGTGGCCGCCGCGCGCCAGCGTGCGGGTCTCCTCGCCATAGGGCGAGAAGCGCAGCTCCTCCGGCCTCGTGCCCGACCATTCGAACCCGGCCTTCTCGCCATAGATGCGCACCGAGAGGTCGTTGTAGTGGCCGGGCGATGTCTGGCTGGCGAGGATCGTGCCGCGCGCGCCGCCCGTCCAGCGCACAAGCACATGCGCATTGTCGTCGAGCCGGCGCCCGGGCACGGCGGTGAAGAGGTCGGCCGAAACCGCCTCGGCCTCAAAGCCGGAGATGTAGCTCGCCAGGTTAAAGGCGTGCACGCCGATGTCGGCAAGCACCGCCGATTGCCCGGCGCGCGCCGGGTCGGTGCGCCATTCGGCCTGCTTCTGCCCCTGCGCATCGATCGGCTGCGTCAGCCAGTCCTGGATATAGGCGCCATGCACGGAAACGATGCGGCCGAGTTCGCCCGCCGCGACCATCTCGCGCGCCTGGCGGACCATGGCGTAGCCGGTGTTGTTGAGCGTGACGACGAAGCGGCGTTTCTTCGCCTTTGTCAGCGCCACCAGCGCCTCGGCCTCGGCAAGCGTCGTCGACAGCGGCTTGTCGCAGATGACGTCGATGCCGGCCTCGAGGAAGGCGGCCGCGATCGGCGCATGCAGATGATTGGGCGTGACGATGACCACCGCCTCGATGCCGTCCGGCCGCACTGCTTCGGCCTTCGCCATGGCATGATAGTCGGCATAGCTGCGCTCGGGCGCGATACCGATCTCGGCGGCCGAGGCCGCGGCATTTTCGGGATCGGAGGAAAGAGCTCCGGCCACCAAGACGATCTGGTCGTCGAGCCGCATCGCCAGCCGGTGCACCGCGCCGATGAAGGCGTTGCGGCCACCTCCGACCATGCCGACGGTGAGGCGTTGGCGCGAGGTTCCGTCAGCGGTTGCATAGACCATGTTTCGATTCCTCCCGGATGGCTGTCATTGACAGCGGGACTATAGGGAGCTCTCCGCCATTTTCGAACAGCTTTTCCAAATTTTGTTTTGTAAAACGATCGTGCCGCACTAGCCTTGCGCGAAAACGGTGGAGGAGGTTTGGCGATGGAAGCAGCAGGACAATCGCTCCGGGTTTTGAGTTCGCCCTATTTTCCGGGCACTGGCGCCGCCCCTCACCTGCCTGCCGGCATCCTCTCCCCGTATAGTGACGGGGAGAGGAGCGCTCTCATCTGCGGTTTCGCCAATCGCGAGCGTTGCAGGAAAGGCGTTGAGGCTGCGGCCAGCCGCCTTCTCCCCGTCACTATACGGGGAGAGGATGCCGGCAGGCGGATGAGGGGCGGCGCCGACTTCGACATTTGGTGGTCTCTGCCGCAGCTCGGGACCTCATACGAGACAGCTCAAGCCCGGCCCATGCCATGAGCGGCGTGCGAACCTCACCCGGCCGGGTCGGCAGCGGCGAGAGCCGCAAACAGGGCCGATCTCTGGCAGCACTTGGCCACACGAAACCGCAAACCTATGAAGAGCTGCGCGCCGTGCTCTCGTCCGGCACCGTGCATTTTCCGAAGCGCCTGCGCCAGGTCGCGATCTTCCTATGGCAGCACCCGAGCGACGTTGCGCTCGGCACCATCGCCCAGGTGGCGGATCAGGCCGGCGTGCAGCCCTCGACGCTGGTGCGCTTCGCGCAGATCTTCGGCTATGCCGGCTTTTCCGATTTCCAGGGCCTGTTCAAGGACCACATGAAAGGCTCCTGGCCTGAGGGTCGTGGACAGGGCAGCCAGGAGCCGGCTAAGGAGCATAGCGCCAATCTGCATTTCCTCAACGGCATGGTCGGCGCCTCGCAGGCCTCGCTCAGCCGCATCGGCAGCGGCTTCAACACCGACAGCTTCGAGAAGATGGTCGACCTGCTTGCAGGAGCCGAGCTGATCTATGTCATCGGCAGCAAGCGCGCCTTCCCCGTCACCACCTATCTGTCGCTGACGCTGTCGCAACAGGGCGTGCGCAATGTGCTGGTCGACAATGTCGGCTCGACGGCTCTCGATCAGGTCGGTTGCATAACACCGCGCGACGCGGTGCTTGCCGTCTCGTTTAGCCCTTACAATTCAATCACGCCCGACTTGGTCGCCGTCGCGCATGAGCGCGGGGCGCGCATCGTCGCAATCACCGACAGCACCTTTTCGCCGCTGGTGAAACTGTCGGACACCTGGCTGGAGGTGGTGGAGTCGGATTTCGCCGGCTTCCGCTCGCTGGCCGCTTCGCTGGCCGTCGGTATGGCTTTGGTCCACGGCGTCGTCGCGCGCCGGACAGGCTGAACAGTACGGTTGACTACAGGGAACTGTCGTTCCATGTTTGAAAAAATAGAAACTTTGTTCCGGGAGGAGGAATGGAGGTTCGGCTCGACGGCAAGGTGTTGCTGCTCACCGGCGCGACGCAAGGCATTGGCCGTGCGATCGCCGAGACGGCCGCGCGCTCCGGCGCCGAAGCTCTTCTGATCACTGGCCGCAACCAGCAACGCGGCGACGCTGTCGCGGCGGACCTGACGGCAATGGGCGCGCCTGCCGCTTTCGTCGCCGCCGGCCTCGGCGACCCGGAGACACCGGCGCTGCTCGCCTCGGCGTGCATCGAGCGCTTCGGCCGCATCGACGGACTGGTCAACGCAGGGGCTCTGACCGACCGTGCCTCCTTCGTCGACGCCGACCTGGACGGCTGGGCAACGCTGTTCGCCGCCAACGCCCGCGCGCCGTTCTTCCTGATGCAGGCAGCGATCGCCGACATGAAGAAGCGCGACCAGGGAGGCGCCATCGTCAACATCCTGTCGATCAATGCGCATTGCGGCGCGCCGGAGCTTGCCGTCTATTCCGCCACCAAGGGCGCGCTGGCGACGCTGACCAAGAACGCCGCCAACGCGCATCGCTTCGATCGCATCCGCGTCAATGGCATCAATGTCGGCTGGACCGACACGCCGGCCGAGCGCATCATGCAGGCCGAAACGCTCGGCCAGGGTCCGGGCTGGCTCGATGCCGCCAATGCGGCGCAGCCCTTCGGCCGGCTGTTCTCGGTCAACGACATCGCAAACCTTGCCGTCTTCCTGCTTTCCGACGCGGCCGGACCGATGACCGGCGCGCTGATCGACCAGGAGCAATGGGTGATCGGAGCGAACCGGTGACCGCCGCCGAGCGCCTCGGCCCTGCCTTGCTCGGGCGCTTGCCGCCCCAGGTAGGCAAGCCGGCTTACGATCGCTCGGCGCTGCGGTCAGGGATCGCGCATATCGGCGTCGGCGCCTTCCACCGCTGCCATCAGGCCGAATACACCGACGACCTTCTGGCCAAGGATTTCGACCGCTGGGGACTGGTCGGCATCAACATTCGGCCTCCCCTGCTCGCCGGGACGCTCGGCCGGCAAGGCGGTCTCTACACGCGGCTGATCCGCCAGAACGACGAGATCGAGGCCCGCGTCATCGGCAGCATTGTCCGCGTCGTCGACAGCCAGGACAGCGCCGGGCCAGCGCTCGAAGTGCTTTCCTCGCCCGAGATCGAGATGGTCTCCATGACGGTGACCGAGAAAGGCTATTGCCATATCCCGTCGAGCGGCGCGCTCGACCTCGACCACCCCGACATCGTCTACGATCTCGTCAACCCGCAAGCCCCGCGCAGCGTGCCCGGCATGCTGGCAAGGGCGCTGGAATTGCGCATGGCCTCGCATGGCCGGCCGGTGACGCTGCTTTCCTGCGACAACATCCCGGCCAACGGCACCATTCTCGGCAACGTCGTGCGGACATTCGCCGAACGACGCGGCAGCGGGCTGGCGGACTGGATCGCCGCCAATGCCGCGTTCCCCTCGGCCATGGTCGATCGCATCGCGCCGGCGACGACAGAAGCCGATATCGATGCGGTAGAAGAGCGCTTCGGCTATCGCGACAGCGCCGTCGTCGTCGGCGAGCGATTCCGCCAATGGGTGATCGAGGACAGTTTCGCCGGACGCGTGCCGCGCTGGGACCGCGTCGGCGCCAGCTTCGTCGACGACGTCACCCCGTTCGAGCATCTCAAGATGCGGGTGCTGAATGGCGCCCAGACGACGCTTGCCTATCTCGGCGTGCTCGGCGGCTTCGAGCACACTTTCGAGGCGATCGCCGACCGGCTTTTGGCAACCTTCGTCCGCCGCATGCTGACGGAAGAGACGTTGCCCACGCTGATGCCGGTGCCCGGCATTTCACCGTCCGCCTATGTCGAGCAGAGCCTTGCGCGCCTCGCCAATACGGCGATACGCCATCGCAATCACCAGATCGCCACCGACGGCTCGCAGAAGATCATCCAGCGCCTGCTCAACCCGATCCACGACCGTTTGGCCATGGGCCGGAGCATTGCGCTTCTCTCGGTCCCGGTCGCCGGCTGGATGGCTTATCTGGTCAAGGCCTCCGCGCGTTTCGGCCGCGCCTGGCAAGTTTCCGATCCCTATGCAGAAAAAATCGCGCTGATCGCCGACAGCGTCGGGAAGAACAGCAAAGAACTCCTCGAAGCGATTCTTGCCATCGACGCCATCTTTCATCCCGGCTTGGCGGCCGACGACACGTTCCGCGCAAATGTCACCATCGCGCTCGATGGATTGCTCTCAGAGGATCCGACGGCCTTTATCAGACATGTCTGCTCTGAACCAATAGATGCGCGGTTGAAGCGACCGGCACGGTCTGCATAGTACGAGGAGGGAGGGATCATGAAGCTTGGACTGCTCACCGCACCATTTCCGGATACTCCGCTTGACGAGGTCGCAGACTGGGCGCGCTCGGCCGGTTTCGAGGCGCTCGAGATCGCCTGCTGGCCGAAGGCGTCAGGCGCCAGCCGCCGCTATGCCGGCACCAGCCATATCGACGCCGAAGTCTCCGCGTCGGAGGCCAAGGACATCGCCGCCGGGCTCGCCGGCAAGGGCCTGACGATCTCCGGCCTCGGCTTCTACCCCAATCCGTTGCATCCCGATCAGGCGCATCGCGAGGCGGTGATCGAACATCTGAAGAAGGTGATCGTACTGGCGAGCCGCATGGGTGTCTCGCTCGTCAACACCTTCTGCGGCGGCGACGCTTCGAAGACTGTCGACGCCAATTGGGAAACAGCGCAGAAAGTCTGGCCCGCGATCATCGCCCATGCGCGCGAGCACGGCGTGAAGCTCGCCTTCGAGAACTGCCCGATGATCTTCAGCTATGACGAATGGCCGGGCGGGCACAACATCGCCTACTCGCCTTATGTCTGGCGCCGCATTCTCGAGGCCTGGGGCGGCGACATCGGCATGAATTTCGACCCCTCGCATCTCGTCTGGCAGATGATCGACAAGGAACGCTTCATCCGCGAGTTCGGCCCGCACATGCTGCATGTGCATGCCAAGGACCTGATGATTGATCATGATGGTTTGTACGAGCGCGGAATTCTTTCCGCTGGCATAGGCTGGCAGGTGCCGCGCATGCCGGGGCTTGGCGACATCAACTGGAGCAGCATCTTTTCGGGTCTTTACCGGGCTGGATATGACGGGCCGGTCATCATCGAGCATGAGGACCGCCGGTTCGAGGGAAGCGACGAAAAGGTGAAACGCGGTTTCCTGCTGGCCCGCGATGTGCTGCGCCCCTTCGTCAAATGACGAAAAGCTTGGGCTCCGGCCACAACGGAGCCCTGGAACTGCAACTGACAGTCAATGTGGAGGAGTACTGAAATGAAGAAATACCTGACCATCGGCCCGCTACTTGCCGGTACCGCCCTGCTGGCCTCGGTGAGCGTCTCGTCCGCCGAGGGCAAATACACGATCGGCATTTCCAACACCGTGCAGGGCAACGGCTGGCGCGAGGAAATGATCTGCGCGATGAAGGCGCAGGCGCTCGCTTCCGGCGAAGTGGCGAAGCTCAACATCGCCCACCGCAACACCGATGCCGCCGGCCAGCTCGAGGACATTCGCAACCTGATCAGCGCCAAGGTCAACGCCATCGTCGTCAACCCGGCCGATCCGGCCGGCATCAAGGCCGGGCTGGAGGAGGCGACCAAGGCCGGTATCGTCGTCGTCGCCGTCGACCAGGCGGTCACCGAGCCTTCCGCCTACATTATCTCCAACAACCAGGAACAATATGCCTATCTCGGCGCCAAGTGGCTGTTCCAGCAGATGGGCGGCAAGGGCGAGGTGCTTTACATGCGCGGCGCCGCCGGCGCCTCGGCCGACAGCGACCGGGACAAAGGCTTCAAGAAGGCGCTGGCCGAATTCCCCGATGTAAAGGTCGCGCAGGAGGTGTTCACCGGCTGGCAGCAGGATCAGGGCAAGCAGCAGATCCTGTCCTTCCTCGCCACGGGAGCGCCGATCAACGGCATCTGGACCTCCGGCATCGACAACGTCATTGTCGACGCGCTGGTTGAACAGCAAGCGCCGATGGTGCCGGTTGTCGGCGCCGACAATGCCGGCTTCGTCGGCCAGCTGAACACGGTCAAGGGTCTGGTCGGCGCCGCCGTCACCAACCCCGGCTCGATCGGTGGCGCCGGCGTCACGCTGGCGCTGCAGATCCTCGACGGCAAGAAGCCGGCGCAGCAGACCGTCCTGGTCGAGCCGCAGCTCTGGGAGAACGCCACGGACGAAGGCAAGGCCAAGCTGAAGTCGGCCGCCGATCCGTCGCTCAGCCCCGAGTGGCCGGTCTCGATCTCGATCCCGGACTGGACCACCTACACCAAGGAGCAGATCGTCGCCTGCAAGGGCCCGGGCGAATAAGAACACCCTCATCCGACCTCGCTTCGCGAGGCCATCTTCTCCCATAAGGGGAAGGAAGTCGCCGCTCCGCAGTACGCCGCGCGCAAGCGTGGCGTGCTGTTGTGTTAGAACAGGCCACACATGATCGAGACCCGCACGCTTTGACCACCAACCCTCTCCTCGACGCCACCGGCGTGGCGAAGAACTACGGCGCCGTCGCGGCGCTGCGCAACGCCTCGCTTTCGGTGCTGCCGGGCGAGGTCCATGCGCTGATGGGCGCCAACGGCGCCGGCAAGTCGACACTGGTGAAGATCCTGACCGGCGCCATCCGGGCGGATGCCGGCCGCATCCTGATCCGTGGCGAAACCCGCGACGTGCGCTCGCCTGCAGCTGCCCGCCGCGCCGGCCTGCTGCCGGTCTACCAGGAGCCGGCGCTGATCCCCGACCTTGATGTGCTTTCCAATCTGCGGCTGACCGGCACGCCGGTCGAGCCCTTCCGCGCCTGGGTGCGCGAGCTTGGCATCCCCAATCTCGACATACGCGAGACCGCGCGTGACATTCCACTCGCCGTGCTGCGCGTGCTCGATCTGGCGCGCGCGCTCGCCGTCGAACCCGATGTGCTGCTGCTCGACGAGATGACGGCAGCACTTCCCGCCAACCTTGCCGAAAAGGTGCTGGAAGTCGTGCGCCGCCAAGGCGACAGCGGCCGCTCGGTCATCTTCATCTCGCACCGTTTCGTCGAGATCTCCGCGCTGTGCGATCGGGCCACGGTGCTGCGCGATGGCGCCACCGTCGGCGTCGTCGACATCGAGCCCGGCATCGAGGAAAAGATCGTCGAGATGATGCTTGGCGCCCGCATCGAGAAGACCAGCGTCGCCGCCGCGCGGGTGGCAAGCCAGGCTGCCGGCGCACAAGACAGCCATCCGCGGCTATCGGTGCGCAACCTGCAGCTCGGCACCAAGCTGCACGATGTCTCCTTCGATCTCGCCAATGGCGAGGTGGCCGGCGTCGTCGCGCTCGAGGGCCAGGGCCAAGACGAGCTCTTCGCCGCCCTTGCCGGCTCGATCCGGCCGGCCGGCGGCACGATCGCGGTCGACGGCGCGCCGGTGAAGTTCTCGCATCCGAGCGATGCCATCCGCGTCGGTATCGCCTATGTTCCGGGCGACCGCACCGAGGCTTTGGCCATGCAGCGCTCGGTGCGCGAGAACATCGCGCTTCCTTTCAGCGCGGCGCTGCGCAAATGGGGGCCGATCAAGGTGCGCCGCGAGCGCATGGTGGTCTCCAGCGCCATTGCCCGCCTGCAGATCGACACTCGCGCGCAGGGCGAGGTGCAGCGCCTTTCCGGCGGCAACCAGCAGAAGGTGACCATCGCCCGCTGGATCGCGGCGGATGCCCGCACCATCCTCTGCTTCGATCCGACGCGCGGCATCGATGTCGGCACCAAGCAGGAGATCTACAAATTGCTGCGCGAGCTCGCCGGCCTCGGCAAGTCGGTGCTGTTCTACACGTCCGAGCTGGAGGAGGTGCAACGTGTCTGCGACCGCGTCATCGTCATCTTCGGCGGCCGCGTCGTCGACACGTTCCCGGTCGAGTTGGCCGACGAGCCGGCGCTGATGCGGGCGGCCTACGGCTTGCCGCGCGGCGCCAGGGAAGATGTCGGCATCCTTGCCGACGTCGGGCCCGTTTCCGATACGGAGGTCGCGCCATGACCCGCTTCCTGCGCCGCCAGGGCTGGGTCGCCGGCCTGCTTGCGCTGCTCGTATTCTTGTTCGTCGTCACCAAACTGATCCAGCCGGGCTACGGCAGCGGCGATTTCGGCTCGCTCGCGCGGGCAGTCTTGCCCTACGCCTTTGCCGTCGCGGCGCAGACCGTCGTCGTCATCGCCGGCGGCATCGACCTCTCGGTCGCCGCCATGATGGCGCTGACCAGCGTCACCGCCGCTTCGATGATGAATGGTGCCAGCGAGGAATATGCGCTCTTCGTCGTACCCTTCGTGCTGGCCATTGGCCTCGTGCTCGGCGCGCTCAACGGCCTCCTCATCGTCATCACCCGTGTGCCGGACATCGTCGTCACCTTGGCCACGCTGTTCGTGCTGCAGGGCGCGGCATTGCTGGTGCTCGACGCCCCAGGCGGCGCGGCCGCCGAGTGGCTGAAGGCGAGCGTGGTCGGCACCATGCCGGTCCCCGGCCTCCCGGATTGGGCCGATGCCTGGGTTCCGAAGGCGCTGGTACTGCTCGTCGTCTGCCTTTTCGTCATCTGGATCCCGCTCAGGCGCTCGCGGCTTGGCCTTTCCATCTACGCCATCGGCAGCAACGAGCTTGCCGCCTTCCGCAGCGGCGTGCCGGTGGCGCGCACCAGGATCGTCGCCTACGCGCTCTCCGGCCTGTTCGCGGCACTCGGCGGCCTTTCGCTCACCATCAGCACCGGCATCGGCGCGCCAATCCCCGGCCCCTATCTGCTCGCCAGCGTCGCGGCGGTGGTGCTTGGCGGCGTCGCGCTTGGCGGCGGCAAGGGCGGGCTGCTCGGGCCGATCATCGCCGTCTTCGTGCTCAGGCTGGTGCGCACCGACCTCACGCTGCTTGCCATCGATCCCAATGTCACCGCCATCATCGAGGGCGCAATCATGGTCGCCGTCGTGATGTTCGGCGCCTTCATCACCATCCGGGGACGCCCGGCGGGAGCAACGCCATGACGAGCACCGCGACCATGCCCCAGCCGGCTTCGTTCGGCCGGCGCCTGAGGCGCTTCATGGCGGACCGGCCGATCATTCCGCTGATCATGCTGCTCGTCATCCTGGTGGCGATCCTGCAGATCCTGCGGCCCGGCATCGTCAACGAGCGCTGGATCGCCAACGCCGCGAAGTTCGCCATTCCGCTGGCGATCCTCGCCGGCTGCCAGACCATGGCCATGCTGACCGGCGGCATCGACCTGTCGGTCGGCACGGTGGCGACGATGAGCGCCTTCATCATGGCGACCCAGATCGTCAACCAGGATCCGACGGTGGCGTTCCTTCTCGCCATGCTGCCGGCGGTGCTGATCGGCCTCGTCAACGGCATCGGCGTCGGCGTCTTCCGCGTCCATCCGCTGATCATGACGCTCGGCACCAGCCTGATCGGCACCGGCTTCCTGCAGGTCTACCAGCGCACCGTGATTGCCTCCGGCGCCAGGATTCCGGATTTCCTCAACTGGCTAGGCACCGGCCTCACCTACGGCTTTCCCAACGCGCTCTTGCTGTTCGTGCCGGTGGCGGTGCTGATCGTCTTTACGCTCAACCGCACCGGCTTCGGCCGCCTGCTCTACGCCGTCGGCGACAACGAGCGCGCCGCACGTTTGTCCGGCGTCCGCTACTGGCAGGTGATCACCGCGCTCTACGTCATCTCCAGCCTGCTCGCCGGCATCACCGGCCTGCTCTACATCGGCCTGATCAAGGCGCCTTCGCTGTCGCTCGCCGAGCCGCTGGTGCTGCCTTCGGTAGCGGCAGCCGTCATCGGTGGCACCTCGATCTTCGGCGGCCGCGGCGGTTATATGGGCACAATCGTCGGCGCGCTGATCCTCACGGTGCTGACGACGCTGCTTACCATCCTGCAGATGCCGGAAGGCGGCCGCCGCATCCTGTTCGGCTTCATCGTGCTGTTCGTGACCGCGGCTTACTTGCGGATCATCGAGGATCGGTGAGCTGAAGCGCCGCTATTTGACTCAAGGGATCTGAACCATCCCTGCCGCACCAGAGAAGCGCTCCTATGGCTAAGCGTTCGAATGCAGGAGAAACGAACGGAACTATCGCCAGCGGTCTCGCCGACGACGATCCTCGTCTTGCGTTCATCTATCAGGAGGCCGTGAGAGGCTCACGCATCAGCAGACCGTCGTGGAGAACATGAGTACCCGCGCCGGCAGTCTTATCTTTGCCACCGCATTCGCAAACTCGTTGCTTGGCAGTGCGGCCCTTTCCAACGGGCTTGGCTTGTGGGACTGGACCGCGGTGGCCCTCCTGTTCGCGATCGGTGGGCTGATCGTCTTCATGCTTTGGCCCTACACCAATACACGTTTCGCTTCGACCCGGAGGAACTGCTCCATCAGTATGTCGACGGCGACAGGCCGGCGACCATGTCGGCGATGCACCGCGGGCTTACCCTTCGCATCAAAGCGGACATGGCCAGCAACTGGCGAACAATCCAGCGGCTCCGAGTGGCCTTGCAGGTAGCGCTGATCTTTCTGCTGCTCGATATCCTGGCCTGGCTTCTGGCGATCGCAGGGGCCTGAGCCAAAGGTGCCGCGAGCAGTCCGCACGCCTGCAGGCAGCGCGACGCCCCTTACCACGGGCACAGGGCTGCGACGCTACGTTCGTTGCCGGCAGCCCGCGGGAACACTATAGCTGTTCCATCGTGCGCGAAGATATTCACACGACGGGCATTCCGGTTCTCTGCGTTTCATGCGAGGCGCGGCATCGTGGCGTTTGCGGCGCGCTCAATCCCGACCAGCTCGTCGCCCTTTCCAAGTCGACGAAGCGGCACAAGGCCGAGACCGGCAAGGAGCTGGTGAGCGATTCCAGAAGTGTCGAGCGCTTCGCAAACGTGCTTTCCGGCGTTGTGAAGCTTACCAAAACGCTTTCCGATGGCCGCCAGCAGATCGTCGGCCTGCAGTTTGCTCCCGATTTCCTCGGCAGACCGTTCCAGTCGGAGAGCTCGCTGACCGCCGAGGCCGCGACCGAGGTCGAGCTGTGCTCGTTCCCGCGTCAGGCGCTCGAGCGCCTGATGAAGGAGCAGCCGGATTTCGAGCATCGCCTGCTCAAGCAGAAGCTGCGCGAGCTCGACCAGGCGCATGACTGGATGGTGGCGCTCGGCCGCAAGACGGCCGCCGAGAAGATCGCGAGCTTCCTTCTGATGATCGCGCGCAACATCGATCCGGGCGCCGGTCCAGAGCGCCGCAGCGCCGCTTTCGAACTGCCGCTGTCGCGCGCGGAGATCGCCGACTTCCTCGGGCTGACCGTGGAGACGGTGAGCCGGCAGATCACCCGCCTGCGCGGAGAGAACGTGATCCACGTCGAGAACAACCGTCACGTCATCGTCGACGACATCGGACGTCTGGCGGCACGCGCCGGCGACTAGAGCGGTTCACCGTTTCACGGAAACAGCAACCCGCTCTATCTCTTTGCTTTGACGCAATTCCGGACAGAAAACCGTTTCCACTTTTCTTGGAATCGCGCGGATCCCAGTCATTGTCCTTTATTGGTGGCCAAGAACCTCGGGCAGCACGTGGTCGCGCTCGAAGGCGATATGGCGGCGCGTCGATTCGAAAAAGGCGCGCAGCATGTAGCCGAATGCCTCGGGGTTCTCGATCGGCCGCCCGTGGCCGTGGGTGAGCAGCGCCTCGCTGAGATCCGCCGCTGCGCTTTCGTCCTCCAGATGCTCGACCTTGAGCCGCTCGATGATGTCTTCCCGGCCAGTTCGCTGCGCGAAGGCGGGGAAGACGACGTCTTCCTCGAAGCGGTGGCACTCGCGAACGAGCGGCAAGAGGTCCGCCGCCACGGCCAGGCACTGCAGACGGTCAACGCGCGACGGCAGGTCGTCGGCGATACCTTCCAGCATGTGGCAAAGCGCAAGCATCTGCACATGCGCCCGCTTCATATCGGCCGGGGTGCGCAACGGCTCCGGTTTGGCGTCAGTCATGATGCTCCGCCCCGATGCCCGGGTCTTTTTCCTGGACACCTCTCATAGTGCCGGGACGATCGCCATGGCTTGATATGGATCAACCCTTTCCATCGCAACGCCTGCCAGGAACCCGCATGCAGGCTGATGGAGCGGGTTCAAGGCGTCTCTGGTCTTGAAGTTGTCTGCCGGGTCGTGCTCGGCGCGCTGTCAGGCCGCCGAGCTGTCCTCCTCCCCCGCATTCGGATCGCCCGGCGCGGTCGCCCAGGCGAGCTCCACCAGCGTTACCGTTCGCCGGCCGGTGCCGTCGATCTGGCAGACGATGAGGCCCTGCTCCTCGATGTAGTCGAGCAGCCGACGCGCGCGGCGCAGCGAATGCGAGCCGTAGGCGCGGGCAATCGCAGCGTCGCTAGGGCAGGGCCAGCCTTCCTTTGCCGCGCGGGCGATCATCATGAACACGCCCTGCATGTCCTCGGGCAGAAGCGAGGCGCGCACGGAAACGTCGCGCCACGCATCGTCCTCGGCCATGTCGGAGCCGACGCCGGCGCGGGCGCGTGTCAGCATGCGGCGGAACTCCGATAGGTCCGGCACGACCGAAGCCAGCCCCTCGATCCGGCAGCGGACCACGAACTCCTGGTAGAGCACGCCGATGACGCGGAACCCGGCGTCGGGTTCGGCCAGGATGGCGCGCAGGATTCGGTCCATCCGCTCGCGCCGCTCGGCGAGATCCTCGGCGCTCGGCTGCGGCTCGGCCGGCTCGGGGCGGATATCCAGCGGCGCTGCCTTGGCCGCCATCAGCTGATCGAGCAGGTCCGGCGAGGGCCGCCGCTGCGGCCGCACCGTCTCCGGCGGCGGCGCCGCCAGGATGATCGAGCGCGCATCCTCCAGCGCCGCCTCCGGCAGCGGCATCAGCCGCGGCGTGCCGTTGCGCGGGCTCGTCTCGGTCGATCCGATCCGCACGCTCAGCGGACGGCGCGACAGTGCGGGGCCAAGCGCCATGAAATGCCCGCGCTCCAGGTCACGAAACGCTTCCGCCTGTCGCCGCTCCATGCCGAGCAGGTCGGCGGCGCGCGCCATGTCGATGTCGAGGAAGGTGCGGCCCATCAGGAAGTTGGAGGCCTCGGCCGCGACGTTCTTGGCGAGCTTCGCCAGCCGCTGCGTGGCGATGATGCCGGCAAGCCCGCGCTTGCGGCCGCGGCACATCAGGTTGGTCATCGCGCCGAGCGAAAGCTTGCGCGCCTCGTCGGAAACCTCGCCGGCAGCGGCCGGCGCGAAGAGCTGCGCCTCGTCCACCACCACCAGCATCGGGTACCAATGGTCGCGCGCGACCTCGAACAGCCCGCCGAGGAAAGCGGCGGCGCGCCGCATCTGGTTTTCGGCATCGAGCCCTTCGAGATTGAGCACCGTCGAGACGCGGTGAATGCGCGCCCGCTCGCCCGCCGCCTGCAGGCCCCGCTCGGTATGTTCCTCGGCATCGATCACCAGATGGCCGTAGCGCTCGCCGAGCGACACGAAGTCGCCTTCGGGGTCGATGATGGTCTGCTGCACCCAAGGCGCGCTCTGCTCCAGCAGCCGACGCAACAGATGCGACTTGCCGGAGCCCGAATTACCCTGCACCAGCAGGCGGGTCGCCAGCAGTTCCTCAAGGTCGAGGGCCGCCGGCGCGCCTGCCGTCGTCTGCCCCATCTCGATTGCAACCGTCATATCTCGACTCGAATGGTCTCCCTGCGCGGGAGGGGCTTAGCAACCGGAGCGCGACGCGTCGAGCTTGGGCCTTTGCCGCCGGCGTGGTGTTCCACACCTAACGGCATGTCGCCCAAAAAATGCGCTACGGTTTTGGGAAAACGACATGCGCAACAGAAAGATTTGGAGCGCTTCGCCTGAATCCGTTTCAGCGCGACGCGCTTTCAGGGCAATGGCGGCAGGATGTCGCCAATCGCACTGGTCGGACCACCATTTCGCTGGCGCAATCCCACCATTGGCGTATCATCCTTTTAGGGAGGGTTCACGGCAGGAGGAGGTCGATGAACGTCGCTGCGGAAGTGCCCGTTATGGATCCGACGGTGCAAGATCTTGTTTCGTCTGCTCTTTCGAAATTTCGCGCCGGCGACACGATCTCGACCCGCGCGATGCTCGACGCCATCCGCCAATCGGATCCCTCCTGCGAGGACAGCGACGACCATCTGGTCGAACTGATCGTGATGGCCGCCGTTGGTAAGACCATGGGTGTCGTGTTCGACCACCGCTCGCCCGACGAGCGGCTGCCGCGGCTTTCTTAAGCTGCTGCCTTCCGGAGGCATGTGCCTGCGGGCTTCGAGTCGCCGCGCTCCGCGGTCTGTTGAGATTTAGGTCAGGCCAAGCCGAGAAGGGCGGTTTCCGAGAACCGGCCTACGCCGGTCATAGCCTTCATAGAGCGGAGACACTTACGAGGGCTTCGGCCGGCGAAGGCCGGAAGTGCAGGAGGCCGCCATTCGCAGGCCGGCCTCACCTTAATCTCAACAGACCGTCTAGCTTCCCAGCGGATGCGGCATATAGCCGACAAAGCCGGCGATCTTCCAGCGGCCGCCGACCTTGCGGCAGAAATAGAGCGTCTGCCATTTGAGCCTGTCGACGCCGCCATCCGCCTTGGCTACTGAGCCGTCGAACTTCTTGTGCAGCACCGCGCGATCGCCGTCGACGTCGATGTCGCGCATGTTGGTGATGCGGAACAGCGCCTCGCGCAGCGGCTCGGCGAATTTCGTCGCCGCGGTTTCCTTGGCCTGGCGCAGCCATTCGTAGCGATAGATTTCCAGCCTGGGGAACTGCAGCCGCCAGGCGTCGGCATTGGCGAGGAAATGCGCATGCATGCCGAAGAAACTCTCGGCGATGAAATCGTCCTCGACCATCGCCCAGTCCTGGCCGAGGAAGGCATCGATGTCGCGCCGCACCAGCATTTCCCACAGCGCGTGACGATCGGCGTCGCCTTCCGGAAACGGATTCTTGTCGAAGGTCATCGGGTCCCCCTCTCATGCGTACCGGCGGCACGAATTGCCGACCTGCGTAGAGACGCAGGATGCTCAGGCTTCTGTAATTAAGCAACATGGATTCTCGAAAAATGTTGCTTTCCAACAGGAGCTCTATGAGGATCACGCGCGTGTAGACGGCTAGAAGAAACGGTCCGTTCAGTCGACAACAGGAGGCTCGCTTGCCCAAGCAGTGTTTTGGAAAATCGCATGTCCCGCTCTCGCCGGCGGTGCGCGCCGGCGATTTCGTCTATGTCTCCGGCCAAGTCCCGGTGGGCAGTGACGGCCTCGTAGTCAAGGGCGGCATCGCCGAGCAGGCCGAGCAGGTGCTGCAGAACGTCAAGGCCGCGCTGGCGCTTGCCGGCTGCACCATGGACGACGTGGTGAAAACCACCGTCTGGCTCGAGGACGCCCGCGATTTCGGCAGCTTCAACACAGTCTATGCCAGGCACTTCCCCAATGACCCGCCGGCGCGCACCACCGTCGAATCCCGCCTGATGATCGACACCAAGATCGAGATCGAGGCGATCGCCTACCGGCCGGTCTGATCGCAAGGGCGATTCCAGGAAAAGCGCGAAGCGGTTTTCCGTTCGGGATCGCATAAAAACAAACAGTTAGACAACAGGGAAGCGCCGATGCAGTTCGATCTGCTGATCAAGGGTGGCCGTGTGATCGACCCGGCCTCGGGCCTCGATGCGGCGCGCGACGTCGCCATCGCCGATGGCCGCGTCGCCGCGATCGACGCGGCCATCGATGCCGAGGCCGCCGGGGAGGTCGTCGACGCCAGGGACTGCATCGTCGCGCCGGGTCTCGTCGACCTGCACAGCCATGTCTATTGGGGCGGCACCTCGCTCGGCGTCGATGCCGACCGGCTCGCCGCCAAGAGCGGCACCACCACCTTCATCGACGCCGGCAGCGCCGGCGCCGGCAACTTCCTGGGCTTTCGCCGCCACGTCATCGAACGCTCCAAGGTCCGCATCCTCGCTTACGTCAACATCTCCTTCGCCGGCATATTCGGCTTCGCCAAGACCGTGTCGGTCGGCGAATGCGGCGATCTCAGGCTCTGCGAGCCGCGCGAGACGGTGGCTGCGGTGCGCGAGCACGCCGAGGTCGTCGTCGGCGTCAAGGTGCGTTCCGGCAAGCATGCCGGCGGCACCAGCGGCATCGCACCCTTAGACCTGGCGCTCGAAGCCGCCGATAAGGTCGGCCTGCCGCTGATGGCGCATATCGACGAGCCGCCGCCCGGCCGCTCGGAAGTGCTGCCGAGACTCCGCCACGGCGACATCCTCACCCACTGCTTCCGGCCGTTCCCCAACGCGCCGGTCTTCGCTTCGGGCGCGGTGCGGCCGGACATGCGCCTTGCCCGCGAGCGCGGCGTCATTTTCGACATCGGCCACGGCATGGGCTCCTTCGACTTCGAGGTCGCCAAGGCCATGCTTGCCGAGGGCCTGGCACCCGACGTCATCTCGAGCGACGTCCATCTCTACTGCGTCGATGGCCCCGCCTTCGATATCCTGGTCTGCATGTCCAAGCTCATGGCGCTCGGCATGCCGCTGGTCGAGGTGCTGCGCGCGGCGACGCAGCGCCCGGCTGAGGCGATCGCGAGGCGCGAGCTCGGCACGCTGGAAGTCGGCGGCATCGGCGATGTCGCCGTGCTCAAATTGCAGCCGGGACGCTTCACCTTCGTCGATGCGGTCGGCGCTTCACTGGTGGCGGATCGGCGGCTGGTCTCCAACGGCATCGTCATCGGCGGCAAATGGTGGCCGAACGAGGCCGCGAACCATAACGAAACGGAACGCTTCGAAGCGCATGCCCATCATACGCATGTCGAGGTTGCGGCCACGCATTTTCGGCATCGGCATGATTAGCCGACCTCCCTGAGGGGAGATGGCCGGCAGGGTTGCGGCGGCGGCGCGTTTGACGAATGGCTACCCCACTCCGTCGCTGCTTCGCAGCGCCACCTCTTCCCCCTCCAGAGGGAGAGGAAGGGAGCCAGCCGAATAAGTTCGCGCCTTTCCTCTCTTCCCGTCGATCGGGGAGAGGTGTCGAGCGAAGTTCGACGGAGTGGGGGTCGACCTTACCCAGCATTACTCGGCTCGCCGTAAACCGGCGTGGCGATCCCCTCCAACCTCGCCTTGATCTGCATTGCCACGAACTTCGAATAGAAGCGCGACAGCGCGAGGTTGCCGCCGTGAAACCACAGCGCCTCCTGCGCCGTCGGCTTCCACATGTTGCGCAATTCGCCTTGCCATGGGCCGGGGTCGCCCTTGACGCCGGAGCCCAGGCCCCAGCACGGGCCGACCTTGTCGGCGACCTCGCGCGAGACGATCGCCGCCACCGTCTCGTTCATCGACTGGTAGCCGGTGCAGCAGACGATCGCGTCGACGGCGAGCTCGCTGCCGTCCTCGAACAGGATGCCGCTCGGCGACAGCGCCTTGATGCCGATCCCGCTCTTCACCGCGATCTCGCCGTTCAGGATCAGCTCGCAGGCTCCGACATCGATGTAGTAGCCCGAGCCGGTGCGGTAGGCCTTCATCAAAAGACCGGTCTCGTCCTCGCCGAAGTCGATCGCAAAGCCACTGGCGCTCAGCCGCTTGTAGAAATCCGCGTCGCGCTCGCGGATAACGTCATAGAGCGCCCGCTGGCCTTTCGGCACCAGGGCGAACGGCGTCGAGGCGACGATCATGTCGGCCTTGTCGGTGGTGATGCCGCGCGCCAGCGCCTTTTCAGAAAAGATCTCGAAGCCGACATCCATCAGCGTGTCGGACTTCACCACCGTCGTCGGCGAGCGCTGCACCATGGTGACCTTGGCGCCCGCCTCCCAGAGGTCGACGCTGACATCGTGGCCCGAGCTTGCCGCACCGATCACCGCGACGCGCTTGCCGCGGAATTTCTCGCCGGTCGAATACTGGCTGGAATGCAGCAGCTCGCCCTTGAAGCTGTCCACGCCGGGCAGCTCTATCCGACGCGGCGGCCCGTAGGCGCCGGTGGCGAAGACGATGTGCCTGGGCCTCAGTGTGATGCGCTGGCCGACACGGTCGACCACCACTGTCCAGACCTTTTCGGCCTCGTAATAGGCAGCGCTGATGCATTTGGTGGCGACCCAGTAGTTCAGCTCCATGACGCGGACATACATTTCCAGCCAGTCGCCCATCTTGTCCTTGGGCGTGAACACCGGCCAGTTTTCCGGGAATGGAATATAGGGCAGATGGTCGTACCAGACCGGATCGTGCAGCACGAGCGAACGGTAGCGGTTGCGCCAGGAATCGCCGGCGCGCGCGTTCTTCTCGACGATGAGCGTCGGCACGCCGAGCTGCCGCAGCCGGGCGCCCAGCATGATGCCGCCCTGGCCGCCGCCGATCACCAGGCAATAGGGCTGCTCGTGCACGCCGAGGTCGCGCGCCTCGCGCGCTCTTTTCTCGGCCCAGGTCTCGCGTTCGGGATCGGCCTTATGGCGGATACCGAGCGGCCGGGCCGGCCCCTTCTGCTCCTCGAAGCCCTTGAGCTCGCTCATCGCCGTGAACAGCGTCCGGCAGCGGCCGTCCTTGAGCCGAAGGATGCCCTCGCCTCGCGCCACAGCCGTCTCGAAGCTGAACCAAGCCTCGATGATGCCGTCGTCGACGCTGGCTTCGCCGGACAGGCGCCAGTGCGACGGCCGCGCCGATGGCAGCGTGGCCTCGAGCATCTCGCGGACCGCCGCCTGGCCCTCCATGGTCTTGATGTTCCATGTGAAGGTGAGCAGATCGCGCCAGTAGCAATCCTCAACGAAGAGGTTCGTCGCCGCCTCGATGTCGCCGACTTCGAGCGCCCGGCCGAACGAGCCGAGCCAGGTCGCCGCCTGTTGCGATGGTGCGATATCGAGCATTCTTCTTCGTTCCCTTTTCAGTTCGAATTCTTATCGAAGCCGGCGCGGCCGCCTTTTCCTTCTCCCCTTGTGGGAGAAGGTGGATCGGCGCGATAGCGCCGAGACGGATGAGGGGTGTTCCAGCGGAATGAGACGCTGGCGTTCCCTGGAACACCCCTCATCCGACCTCGCTTCGCGAGGCCACCTTCTCCCACAAGGGGAGAAGGAAGAAACTGCCTCAATCCCCGAGCGGCTCCATCTCCTTGCCCGTTCGGTGGATCTGGGCGTTGTACTTGATCCGGCGCACCGTCTCGCGCGCCGGGCCGTCGAGCTTGTAGGCCGACGCCACCGCCAGCAGATCGATCGCCGCCAGGAAGGCGTAGCGCGAAGCGGTCGGCTTCAGCGTGTCGGGATATTCGGGAACCGCCATCGTCAGCCGCACGTCGCAGACCCGCGTCAGTTCCGTGTCCGGTGCCGTCACGCAGATCGCGTCGGCGCGATAATGTTTGGCAAGCTCCACCGCCTCGATCACCTCCCGTGTGCGCCCGGTCGCCGAAATCGCGATCACCACATCGCCGGGCTTCAGCGTCGAAGCCGTCATGCGCATCAGATACGGGTCGCACTGCGCGCTGATCGTTATGCCATAGCGGAACAGGCGGTATTGCGTTTCCTGCGCCAGCGCCGACGAGCTGCCGCCGAGGCCGAACACCGTCACCTGCCTTGCCTTGGCGATCAGTTCCGCTGCCTTCTGCAGCTGCCCCGGATCGATCTGCCGCTCGGCCTCCTGCAGCGCGCGCCGCGCTTCGCCGAACACGGCGTTCCAGAACGGCATGCCGCTGTCGCTGTTCGAAGGTTGCGGCTTGGTGCTGAGATAGAGCGCGCCGACGACCAGGCTCTGCGCCAGCTTCAGCTTGAAGTCGCGCACGCCCTCGCAGCCGATGGCGCGACAGAAGCGGGTGACCGTCGGCTCGCTGACCTGCGCGCGCTGCGCGAGCGCTGCATTGGACGCATCGACCGCGTATTTGACATCGTCGAGCACGACATCGGCGACGCGGCGCTCGGCCGGCCGCAAATCCGCGTAGCTGTCCTTCACCTGCGAAATGATGTCCGGGAAGCGTCTGACATGGTCGTGCCGGTCGCCGTCCTCATCGGGAATTCGCAGCACCTGGCTGTCAGCTTCGGTCATTGGCCAGTCCTTCCCTGCCCGTTTCTGGACCCACCATATTTGCGATTATCCGCCCGCTGGCCATAGGCAATCAACTGAAGCGAGTATGTAGGAAAGTAACACACACCGCAAGGGGATCAAAAAATAGCGAGAAATCAGACTCTTAGATAGGAACTGATTGAACCTGATTGCGTCAGCTCTTTGTCGTCGCTTGACAGTAAAGTAGGATAGTTACAAACTGATTTCGCGGACGGATGGGCCTTTGGCAACGCATCGCGCAGTCTCCGAGGGGGAGCATGAATACGGGCAGCGCAAGAACGCCGAAGCTCGGCGTGCAGGCAGCGAGCAAGGTCTACAGCACGGCCTCCGGCGATCTCCTCGCCTTGGACCGCTGCAGCCTCGATGTGCACGCCAATGAGATCGTCTCCATCGTCGGCCCTTCCGGTTGCGGCAAGACCACGCTTTTGTGGTCGATGTCGGGCCTGCACCGGCTGACCAGCGGCTCGATCCTGCTCGACGGCAAGGAGATCACCGGCCCACGACCCGAGATCGGCATCGTCTTCCAGGAAGCGAACCTGCTGCCCTGGCGCAACCTCGACGCCAACATCAACTTCCCCTTCGAGATCAAGGGCGAGAAGCCCGACCGGGCCTGGATCGCGCATCTCTTGAACCGCGTCGGGCTCGACGGCTTTGGCGGCAAGTTCCCGCGCGAGCTTTCCGGCGGCATGCAGCAGCGCGCGGCGATAGTGCGCGCCCTGGCGCTGAAGCCTTCCGTGCTTCTGATGGACGAGCCCTTCGGCGCGCTCGACAGCTTCACTCGCGAGGAGATGAACCGCCTCGTCGAGGAGATCTGGCTCGACACCAAGACGACGATCGTGTTCGTCACTCACAGCATCGAGGAAGCGATCTTCCTCTCCGATCGGGTCGTGGTGTTGACCACGCGGCCAGGCCGCGTCGCCAAGGTCTATGACGTGCCGTTTCCGCGGCCGCGCTCGCTGGAGATCATGGCGACCAAGGAGGTCTTCGACCTCACCAACCGCATCAAGATGGACATCGTCGGCGAGCGCCGGCCGAAGGGATCGGAGCAGCAGGGACAAAAAACCGCTGAAATCGTGAGGATCAGGCCGTGAGCGGGGGCGACGCCATTCCGGAATTCTCGAAGAGCAAGGGCGGCGACGGCCAGGACGTCAGCCTCACCAATCTTTCCGCCTTCGCCAGCGGCCCCGGCGTCAAGTCCGGCGCCGAGGTGGCGGCGATCCTCGTAGTCGCCGTGGTGATCATCGGCGGTATCGAGCTGGCGCTCCGCATCTTCCACGTGCCGCAATACATCATGCCGCCGCCAAGCGCGATCGTTTACGCGCTGTTCGATGAGTTCCCGCTGATCGCGCCGCATCTCGGCTACACGCTGGTCGAGCTGGTGTCGGGCTTTGCCATCGGTGCCATCGTCGGGCTGGTGATGGCGGCGGTGATCACACAGTTCCCCTTCGCGGAAAAGATCGTCGCGCCTTACATCCTCATCCTCGTCACCACGCCGATGCTGGCGCTGGTGCCGCTGCTCATCCTGCGCTTCGGCTTCGGCTATGCGCCGCGCATCATCGCCGTGGCGCTGGCCGCCGGCCCGATGGTGATGATCAACGCCGCTACCGGCTTTCGCCGCGTCGACAGCGCCAAGATCGCGCTCGCCCGCTCCTACGGCGCGAGCACCTTGCAGATATTCTGGAAGATCCGCGCGCCGATGGCGCTGCCGATGATCCTGGTCGGCCTGATGATCGGCGCGATCTTCGGGCTCTTGACCGCCGTCGGCGCCGAGATGGTCGGCGGCGGCTTCGGCCTCGGCAACCGGCTCACCTCCTATTCGTCGATGATCCAGATGCCGCAATTCTTCGCAGTGGTGCTGATCCTGTCGATCCTCGGCATCCTGATCTACGTGCTGTTCTTCCTGATCGGCAAGAAATGGGCGAGCTGGGAGACCTGAGCATCGGCTCATGAACGCCCGGGAGGCGGGCGAAGGCAAGGCAAGCGATCGACAGAGGGCAATCAACAAAGGGGAATGCCATGACCAATGAAAATCCGATCCATTCCACGGCTGCTGCGGGCATCAGCCGCCGCTACTTCCTGCAGGTGACGGCGGCCGGCGTCGTGACCGCCACCGCGCTCGGCGCATCAGGCTTGAAAGCCAAGGCGGCGGCCTATGAAAAATTCACCTGGATCTCGCCGCGCGGCACGCTGGAAGTGCTGGACGACTATCCCTACTGGTCGGCCAAGAAGGCCGGCTATTTCGGCGACCTCAATACCGACATGCAGCCTGGTCCGTCGGACGGCACGGCGACGGTGAAGTTCGTCGATGTCGGACAGGCCGACATGGGCTTCCCCTCGCCCGGCGTCTTCTCCTTCGCCATCCAGAACGGCATGAAGCTGAAGTCCGTGTTCCACATGGGCGCGCGCGACACCTTCAGCCTCGCCTTCCGCAAGGGCCAGGGCACCAAGAACCTCAAGGATCTCGAAGGCAAGACCATCCTGCTCGGCTCCGCCGCCTGGCAGGCGATCGTCGATCCGCTGCTTGCGGCCCAAGGCGTCGACATCAAGAAGGTGAAATATGTCGAGGCCGGCTGGCCGACCTGGGGTACGGCACTTGCCGGCGGCCAGGGCGACGCCGCACTCTCCTGGGAGGGGCTGCGGGCCGAATGGATCGCCAAGGGCCTTGACTTCGAATATTGGCTGGGCGTGCAGAACTCGAAGCTGCCGGCCAACACCTTCGTGGTGCGCGCCGCCGACCTCGAGGATGCCGACAAGAAAGCCTTCCTGGAGAAGTACCTGCGCGGCTGGGCGATGGGCCTCGAATTCGGCTACCAGAACCCGCGCGCGGCCGTCGAGGCCGTGTTCGAGCAGTTCCCGACCTTGGCCAAGAACCTCGGGCCGGAGCTCGGCACCACCTCGATCCTGCAGCAAATCAATGTCTTCCGCGGCGACATGGACAAGCGCGGCGGCTGGGGCTCGCATGACATGGCGAGCTGGCAGGGCTTCTTCGACGAGATCCTGAAGATCGGCCAGATCACCGCGCCGGTGAAGGCCGAGGACGTCTGCACGAACGACCTGATCCCGGCCGCCAATGATTTCGACAAGGCCAAGGTCAAGGCCGATGCCGACGGCGTGAAACTGTCGGACGGCTTTGCCGCGCTCGACATCGAAAAGATCAAGGCGCACCTGTTCGATTCGGCGGTGAAGTAGGGCTGCAATTGTTGAGGTAAGCGCTGCAACGCCGGCGATTGGCGAAACCCTCGGCGAAGGGCTCTTTCTCTCCGTCACTATACGGGGAGAAATGCCCGGCAGGGCAATGAGGGGCAGCGCCAACCTGAGGCGATTGCCCGGACAGGCACATGGGCGGCGGCCGTACATCGCCACCCACAGTTCAATCGATAATCTGGGAGGCTGACATGGCCGACAAAGTAAGAATCCTGGTGATTGGCCTGGGCAATATGGGCGCCTCGCATGCCAGCGCCTATCACCGCTCGGACGGCTTCGAGATCGTCGGCATCATGAGCCGCACCATCAAGAGCAACAGGAAGATCCCAAAGGAACTTGCCGGCTATCCGCTCTATGAGGATTTCGACCTGGCGCTGAAGGAAACCAAGCCGGACGCGGTCTCGATCAACAGCTGGCCGAATACGCATGCCGAATATGCGCTGAAGGCGATCGCCGCCAACTGCCATGTGTTCATGGAAAAGCCTCTCGCCACCAACATCGCGGACGCCGAGAAGGTGGTGGCCGCGGCGCGTGCCAAGAACCGCAAGCTGGTGCTGGGCTACATCCTGCGCGTCCACCCGTCCTGGATCAAATTCATCGAGGTCGGCAAGACGCTCGGCAGGCCGCTGGTGATGCGCCTCAACCTCAACCAGCAGAGCAGCGGCACTGCCTGGCATTGGCACAAGAACCTGATCGACTCGCTGATCCCGATCGTCGATTGCGGCGTGCACTATGTCGACGTCATGTGCCAGCTCACCGGCGCCAAGCCGGTGCGCGTGCACGGCATCGGCGCGAAACTCTGGGCCGAGGCCGACAAGCAGAATTACGGCCACCTGCATGTCACCTTCGATGACGGCTCGGTCGGCTGGTACGAGGCGGGCTGGGGACCGATGATGAGCGAGACGGCCTATTTCGTGAAGGACGTGGTCGGCCCGAAGGGTGCCGTCTCGATCGTCGCCGGCCAGTCGGGAAGCAGCGCCAAGGAAGCCGAGGAGGTATCGGATTCCGCCGACATCGACCGCCATACCAAGACCGATGCGCTGAAGATCCACTATGCGCAGGTCGACGGCGACAAGAATTTTTCGAAGCCCGACGAGATCGTCAGCATGGAGGACGAGCCTGGCCATCAGGAGCTTTGCGACCGCGAGCAGGCCTTCTTCCTGCGCGCCATCCGCGAGGAGCTCGACCTGACCGAGCAGATGGATGCGGCCGTCAACAGCCTGCGCATCGTGCTCGCCGCCGAGCAGAGCATCGCGGAGAAGCGCACCGTCGAGCTAGTTTGAGGAGGTGCGCAGTCTGTCGCTTCGGCCAATCGCAACGGTTGGCGCTGCCCCTCATCCGCCTGCCGGGGACGGGGAGAAGGGCGATGGCCGTAACGCTGGCGACCCCCTCTCCCCGTCCTTCACGGGGAGAGGGTAAGGGTGAGGGGCAGCGCCAGCCATTGCGATTGCCGAAGCGATAGCTCGGTCGCCCTACGAGACTCCGGGAGGGCGCAGCATCGGGAGGGACACATGATCACCGAAAACCTGCTCGAAACCTACACCAATTCCGATGCGCTGGCGCTCGCCGGCCTGGTGAAACGCGGCGAGGTTTCGCCGAGCGAGCTGGTCGAAGCGGCCGTCACCACGATCGAGCGCCTGAACCCTGAACTGAACGCTGTCGTCCATCGCCTCTACGACATGGCGCGCGCCCAGGCGGCGACGGTGGACAGGAACGCGCCTTTCGCCGGCGTGCCTTATCTGCTCAAGGAGCTCGCTTCGTCCTGGAAGGGCGCGCCTCTCACCAATTCCTGCTTCTACCTGAAGGACTTCGTCGCCGATTCCGACAGCGAGGTGGTGCGCCGCATCAAAGCGGCGGGCCTGGTGCTCGTCGGCAAGTCCAACGCACCCGAGAACGGCTGGTCGATCACCACCGAGCCGAAGCTATACGGCACGACGAAGAACCCCTGGAGGGAAGGCATCACGCCGGGCGGATCGAGCGGCGGTGCTGCGGCCGCGGTCGCCTCGCGCATGGTGCCGATCGCCGAAGCCAGCGACGGCGCCGGCTCGATCCGCGTGCCTGCCTCGTGCTGTGGCATCGTCGGGCTGAAGCCGTCGCGCGGCCGCGTCAGCCTCGCGCCCTTCGGCGATTATTGGTATGGTGGCGCCTATTTCCTATGCTTATCGCGCACGGTGCGCGACACGGCCGCCTATCTCGATGCCGTGGCCGGCGCGCTGCCGGGAGATGCCTACACGCCGCCGGTTCCGGCGGACAGCTGGCTCAGCCTTTCCGCGCGAACGCCGAAGAAGCTGTGCATCGGCTTTACCGTCACGCCGCCCGATGGCACCGCCATCGATGCGGAGGTCAAGGCGACGGTGCTTGCGGCGGTGGCCGCGCTTCAGCGCCTCGGCCATGATGTCGAGGAGCACGACATGCCGCTCGATGCCGATGCCGCCTGGAAAACGTACACGGACATGACCAACGTCCAGACGGCCGCCACCTTCGGCTTTCTCGAAACGCTGGTCGGCCGTCCGGTGACACCGCACGACGTAGAGCCGGTGACCTGGGCAGTGATCTCGCGCGGCCGCACGACCAGCGGCATCAAGCATGTTTCCGATGTCGAGCAGCTGAGGCTGATCGGCCGCGACATCGTCACCGACCTCAACTCCTACGACATCTTCGTCACCCCGACGCTGACTGAGCTGCCGCGCCCCTTCGGCTATTACGACATGTCGGAGACCGATCTCGACCGCTACAACGCCAAATGGGGCGACGCGGTCTTCAACTTTCCCTTCAACATCTCCGGCCTGCCGGCGATCTCGCTGCCGCTTGGACAGTCCGCCGGCGGCGCGCCGATCGGCGTTCAGCTCGTCGGCCGCTATGGCGACGAGGCGACGGTGCTCGCGCTGTCATCGCAGCTGGAAGAGGCCATGCCTTGGAAGGATCGGCGGCCGAAATCCAGCTAACCACGCCGGCCTGAAGGCAACCGGTCCGCCAGTTGCGCTCTCTGCCGAGTCAACGCCTCAAGCCGATAAGCATTCAGGGCTTCGACCATCTGCTCAGTCGATAACGGCCACCTGCCGGGCAGCAAGACTTTAGTGCCGAGTCTTTTACTGGTCAGTGCAAGAGGCGAAGCGCCTTTTGCATCGTCCCGAAAATTGTAGCCAATAGCATCGCTGCCTCTGGGCAAACGGTAGACCAAAAAACTGTCTATATCCCCCCAGAGAACTTGCTGTGGCGTGCGAACAAATCCACCCTGCAATGTGAATCCATCGCTGTCCAAAAGCAGGAGTGGCGGACGGACTAACCACCAGAAAAACACGAGCGCGGTTGACCCAAACAAAATCACCGAACCCCATCCAACGAAGGCATCATCACGCATCGTTGCTCCACCATAAACGAAAGCAAGGCTCGTAAGGAGATAGACCGCAACTTTGCCTCGCGACCCTCTTATGGTCTTCGATTCGATAGGTTCGGTGACCATAGCATTTTCGGGGGCAGACATGTCCGTCGTCTTTCAAAATACTTGAGCTTCACAGATATGAAGCACAAAGGCGGCTGACAACTTCTGAATGGCCTTGCATTCGACCCGATGACGGTCGATCCACCAAACCCCTATAAAATTCCTATATCTTTCCCACCCGCCTCGTCTCGAACCTTTATGGCGATCGGGTCCATATTTTCCTTCGAAAGAACGCTTTGATCGCCGTCATCGCCAAGGTGATGCGCGGTCGCGTGCAGTTTTTAGCCTGTCCAAGCGGGCTGCAAACACAAATGGAAAGCAAGGAACGCCTGAAATGGACCTTATTATTCTCGGGATCGGGATTTTATTTTTTGCCCTGTCCTTAGCCTACGTCAAAGCCTGCGACAGAATCTGAGCGGAGCGGTCGGATCATGCTTCTTGATTACATACTTGGCGGCGCGGTGACCTTGTTCCTGCTTGCCTATCTCACCTACGCGCTCATTCGCCCAGAACGCTTCTGATTGGCGCAAGGAAGGGTCACATCATGACACTCAATGGCTGGATACAGATCCTCCTCTATTGCGGGATCCTGCTTTTGCTCGTGAAGCCGCTCGGCGGCTACATGCACCGCGTCTTCAGCGGTGACCGAACCTTGCTGTCTTCGATGCTCGTCCCGATCGAGCGCGGCCTCTATCGGCTCGCCGGAACGAGCGAGAAGGAAGAGCAGCACTGGGCCGTCTACGCGACAGGCATGCTGCTCTTCAATCTTGCCGGCTTGCTTGTTCTCTATGCGCTGCAGCGGCTGCAGGGTGTTCTGCCCTACAATCCCGCGGGGATGACGGCGGTCGACCCTCAACTCGCCTTCAACACCGCCGCGAGCTTTGTCACCAACACCAATTGGCAGAACTACGGCGGCGAAAGCACGATGTCTTACCTCGTGCAGATGGCCGGCCTCACCGTCCAAAACTTCGTCTCGGCTGCTACCGGTATCGCCATCGCAATCGCCCTGATCCGCGGCTTTGCCCGCGCTTCCGGCAAGTCGATCGGCAATTTCTGGGTCGATCTCACCCGCTGCACGCTCTACGTTCTCTTGCCTCTCTGCATCCCGCTCACCCTCGTCTATGTCTGGCTCGGCGTGCCGCAGACGCTTGGGCCTTATGTGGACGCGACCACGCTGGAAGGCGCCAAGCAGACCATCGCGCTCGGCCCGGTCGCCTCGCAGATCGCCATCAAGATGCTGGGCACCAATGGCGGCGGCTTCTTCAATGCCAATGCCGCGCACCCGTTCGAGAATCCGGACGCGATCTCCAACCTGATCCAGATGCTGACAATCTTCGCGCTGGGCGCTGGTCTCACCAACGTCTTCGGCCGCATGGTCGGCAACCAGCGCCAGGGCTGGGCGATCCTGTCCTCGATGGGCGTACTGTTCGTCGCCGGCGTCGCCGTCTGCTACTGGGCCGAGGCCGCCGGCAATCCGCTGGTTCATGCGCTTGGCATCGACGGCGGCAACATGGAGGGCAAGGAGACGCGCTTCGGCATTGCGCTCTCGGCCTTGTTCGCGGTCATCACCACCTCCGCCTCCTGCGGCGCCGTCAACGCCATGCATGATAGTTTCACCGCGCTCGGCGGCATGATCCCGCTCATCAACATGCAGCTCGGCGAGGTCATTGTCGGGGGCGTCGGCGCCGGCTTCTACGGCATCCTGATGTTCGTCGTCGTCGCCGTCTTCGTCGCGGGATTGATGGTCGGCCGCACGCCGGAGTATCTCGGCAAGAAGATCGAGGCCAAGGAGGTCAAGATGGCGATGCTAGCCATCTTGTGCCTGCCGCTGGCGATGCTGATCTTCACGGCCATCGCCGTGGTCCTGCCGAGCGCCGTGGCCTCGATGGCCAATGCCGGCCCGCACGGCTTCTCCGAGGTGCTCTATGCCTACACGTCGTCGGCCGCGAACAACGGCTCGGCCTTCGGCGGACTCACCGGCAACACGCCCTGGTACAATCTCACCGGCGCCATCGGCATGCTTATGGGCCGCTTCCTGGTCATCATCCCGGCTCTCGCCATCGCCGGCTCGCTGGCCGCGAAGAAGACCGTGCCCGCTTCGGCCGGCACCTTCCCGACCGACGGCACGCTGTTCGTCGGCCTGCTGGTCGGCGTCATCATCATCGTCGGCGGCCTCACCTTCTTCCCGTCGCTCGCGGTCGGGCCGATCGTCGAGCACCTGGCGATGATCCATGGACAGACTTTCTGAGATGACCATGCCCTGGTTCAACCACATACGTCGGCACGACCGTCATCAACCCGATGATGGGACACCCGATGACGGAGGGGGTGAGAGGCCTCGTCCTTTCCCGACGCTCTCCACCTTCCTCGGCATGGCAGCGGTGCTGTTCGTGCTGTGGCTGCTGGCTTCCGGTCTTCCGCGCCTGTTCCCGAAGACCGAACACCCGGCGCCGTCCAACATCACCGATACTGGAGCCTCGAAATGAGCCAGTCCAAATCCGCGAGCATTCTGGATGCCCGCATTCTGGTGCCCGCCATCGGCGGCGCCTTCCGCAAGCTCGATCCACGCACGCTGGTCAAGAACCCGGTGATGTTCGTCGTCGCCGTCGTCTCGGCGCTCACCACCGTTCTGTTCGTCAAGGATCTCATCACCGGCGGCGGCGATCTCGGCTTCACGCTGCAGATCATCATCTGGCTGTGGTTCACGGTGCTGTTCGCCAACTTCGCCGAGGCCGTCGCCGAAGGCCGCGGCAAGGCTCAGGCCGACTCGCTGCGCAAGGCGCGCACCGAGACCCAGGCCAAGCTGCTCGTCAACGGCGAGGATCGCGGCAAGTTCAAGCTGGTGCCCGGCACAAGCCTGAAGGTCGGCGACATCGT
The DNA here is from genome assembly GCF_029625675.1 of Mesorhizobium sp. WSM4884. Classification (NCBI taxonomy): domain Bacteria; kingdom Pseudomonadati; phylum Pseudomonadota; class Alphaproteobacteria; order Hyphomicrobiales; family Phyllobacteriaceae; genus Mesorhizobium; species Mesorhizobium sp. WSM4884. Next base: position 379,495 of record NZ_JARTVO010000003.1, on the reverse strand, counting down.
GCTGGTCGAAGCCGGCGACATCATCCCTTCGGACGGCGAGGTGATCGAAGGCGTGGCTTCCGTCAACGAGGCGGCAATCACCGGCGAATCTGCGCCCGTCATCCGCGAATCCGGCGGCGACCGTTCGGCCGTCACCGGCGGCACGCAGGTGCTGTCCGACTGGATCCGCGTGCGTATCAGCGCCGCCTCCGGTCACACCTTCCTCGATCGCATGATCTCGCTGGTCGAGGGCGCGGAGCGCCAGAAGACCCCGAACGAGATCGCGCTCAACATCCTTCTCGTCGGCATGACGCTGATTTTCGTGCTGGCGACCGCGACCATTCCGAGCTTCGCTTCCTATTCCGGCGGCTATATCCCGGTGACGATCCTCGTAGCCTTGTTCGTGACGCTGATCCCGACCACGATCGGCGCGCTGCTCTCGGCCATCGGCATCGCCGGCATGGACCGCCTGGTGCGCTTCAACGTGCTCGCCATGTCCGGCCGCGCCGTCGAGGCCGCCGGCGACGTCGACACCCTGCTCTTGGACAAGACCGGCACCATCACGCTCGGCAATCGCCAGGCGACCGAGTTCCGTCCGGTCAAGGGCGTCACCGAGCAGGAGCTGGCCGATGCCGCCCAGCTTGCTTCGCTCGCTGACGAAACGCCGGAAGGCCGCTCGATCGTCGTGCTCGCCAAGGAGAAATACGGCATCCGTGCCCGCGACATGGCGACCTTGCATGCGGCCTTCGTGCCCTTCACCGCGCAGACCCGCATGAGCGGCGTCGATATCGACGGCTCGTCCGTACGCAAGGGCGCGGTCGACGCGGTGCTGGCTCACGTCAACCAGGCAACCGTCGCCGCTCACGGCACGCGTCCCACCGGCGAGACGATCCGCGACCTGCAGGCCATAGCCGACGAGATCGGAAAGGCCGGCGGCACGCCGCTGGCGGTCGAGCGTGACGGCCGCCTGCTCGGCGTCGTTCATCTCAAGGACATCGTCAAGGGCGGCATCCGCGAGCGTTTCGCGGAGCTGCGCAAGATGGGCATCCGCACGGTGATGATCACCGGCGACAATCCGCTGACGGCAGCGGCTATCGCGGCCGAAGCCGGCGTCGACGACTTCCTTGCCCAGGCGACGCCGGAGAACAAGCTGTCGCTGATCCGCGAGGAACAGGCCAAGGGCAAGCTGGTCGCCATGTGCGGCGACGGCACCAACGACGCGCCGGCGCTCGCTCAGGCCGACGTCGGCGTCGCCATGAACACCGGCACGGTCGCCGCGCGAGAAGCCGGCAACATGGTCGACCTCGACAGCGACCCGACCAAGCTGATCGAGATCGTCGAGATCGGCAAGGCGCTGCTGATGACGCGCGGCTCGCTGACGACCTTCTCGATCGCCAACGACGTGGCGAAGTATTTCGCCATCATCCCGGCGATGTTCGCGGTCTTCTACGTCGCGCCCGGCCAGTCCGCCGGTCCGCTGCAGGCGCTCAACATCATGCATCTGGCGACGCCGCAAAGCGCCATCCTGTCGGCCATCATCTTCAACGCACTGATCATCATCGCGCTGATCCCGCTGTCGCTGAAGGGCGTCAAGTACCAGGCCATCGGCGCCGGCGCGCTGCTTACCCGCAACCTGCTCGTCTACGGCCTCGGCGGCATCGTCGTGCCGTTCGTCGGCATCAAGGCGATCGACCTGATCGTCACCGCCCTCGGCCTCGCTTAAGGATCTGTTCCGATGTTCAAGCAACTCAGACCCGCTTTTGTCATGATCGTCTTCTTCACGGTGCTTACCGGCCTCGTCTACCCGATCGGCATGACCGGCATCGCCCAGGCACTGTTTCCCAGCCAGGCCAATGGCAGCTTGATCACGAAGGGCGGCAAGGTCATCGGCTCCGAACTGATCGGCCAGGCCTTCGCCAGCGACCGTTATTTCCACGGCCGGCCGTCGGCCGCCGGGGACGGCTACAACGCCGCCGCCTCCAGCGGCTCGAATCTTGGACCGACCAATGCGAAGCTGATCGAGCGCATCAAGAGCGACGCCGACAAGTTGAAGGCCGAGAACCCGAGCGCGCCGGTGCCGATGGACCTCGTCACCACCTCGGGCAGCGGTCTCGACCCAGACATCAGCCCCGAAGCCGCCTATTTCCAGGTGCCGCGGATTGCCAAGGCCAGAGGCATCGACGAAGCCAAGGTGAAGTCGCTCGTCGGCAGCCATGTCGAGGATCGCGAGCTTGGCTTCATGGGCGAGCCGGTGGTCAACGTGCTGGCGCTCAATCTCGCGCTTGACGACCTGAAATAATCAGCACCCGCGCCGGGGATCGACACGACCCCCGGCGCAATTCATGATTGGACTTGATGCCGGACAACAGGACAAACCCCGAGAACAGACCATCTCCCGACGCGCTGCTCGAGCACGCCGAGCGGGAGGGTCGCGGCCGTCTGCGGATATTCCTCGGCGCCGCGCCCGGCGTCGGCAAGACCTACGAGATGCTGATGGCGGGCCGCGCCCGCCGGGCCGACGGCATCGACGTCGTGATCGGCGTCGTCGAAACGCACGGCCGCAAGGAGACCCAGGCGCTGGTCGACGGCTATGAGGTGGTCCCGCGCCACCAGGTCGAATACCGCGGCCATGTCCTCGAGGAGATGGATATCGACGCCATCCTGAAACGGCGCCCGGCGCTGGTTCTGGTCGACGAGCTCGCTCACACCAACGCGCCCGGCAGCCGCCACCCCAAGCGCTACCTCGACGTGCAGGAGATCCTGTCGCAGGGTATCGACGTCTACACCACGCTCAACATCCAGCATGTCGAAAGCCTGAACGATGTCGTGGCACAGATCACCCGCGTCCGGGTGCGTGAAACCGTTCCCGATTCCATCATCGACGAGGCCGACGACATCGAGGTCATCGACCTCACCCCCAACGACCTGATCCAGCGGCTGCATGAAGGCAAGGTCTATTTCCCTCAAACCGCGCAGCGTGCGATCGAGAACTATTTTTCGCCGGGCAATCTGACGGCGCTTCGCGAGCTGGCGTTGCGACGCACCGCCCAGCGCGTCGACGAGCAGCTCCTCAACCACATGCAGTCGCACGCCATTCCGGGGCCATGGGCTGCCGGCGAACGGGTTCTCGTCTGCGTCGACTCGCGTCCCGGCGGCGCCGCCCGCATCCGCTACGCGCGCCGGCTTGCCGATCGGCTCCGCGCGCCCTGGACGGCGCTGCATGTCGACACGCCTCGCCTGGCCGGCATGTCCGAGGAGGATAAGGACCGGCTGGCGACGAACCTGCGCCTTGCCGAGCAGCTCGGCGCCGAGGTGGCGACCATCCCGGGCCAGAACGTCGCCCAAGACATCGTGCGCCACGCGACGGCGAACAACTTCACTCATATCGTCATCGGCCGGCCGACCCGCTCGCGCTGGCGGGAACTGATCGAGGGCTCGCTCACCTATGATCTGATCCGCAATGCCGGCGACATCAGCGTGCATGTCATTTCGGGCACCGAGCGCGACGCGGGGACGCCTTCGACAAGGGTGAAAGCGGCCGCCGAGCAGAAGCCTTTCCAGATCTGGCCCTATTTGTTCTCCACGGCCTATGTAGCCGGTGCACTGGCCGTCAGCTCGGTTCTCGACCAGTTTTTCGATGTTCGCAATCTGGCAAGCGTCCTGCTCCTGGCCGTGCTGACGTCGGCGGTGACCTTTGGGCTCTGGCCAGCGCTTTATGCTTGTTTCCTGAGTGCCCTTGCCTTCAACTTCTTCTTCCTCGAGCCGCGCTACACGCTGACGATCAGGGACCCGGAGAGCATCGTCGCCTTTGCCGCCTTCCTCGTGGTCGCCGTCATAGCCAGCAATCTGACGGCGCGCGTGCAGCGCCAGGCGGTCGCCGCCCGCTCGCGTGCACGGGCAACCGAGGACATCTATTCCTTCTCCAAGAAGCTCGCCGGCGCCGGCACGCTCGATGACGTGCTGTGGGCCACCGCCTTCCAGATCGCCTCGATGCTGAAAGTGCGCGTGGTGCTGCTTCTGCCGGAAAACGGCACGATCACGGTCAAGGCCGGCTACCCGCCGGACGACACGCTGGCCGAGGCCGACATCGCGGCGGCCCGCTGGGCCTGGGAACACGACCGCCCGGCCGGCCGCGGCGCCGGCACGCTGCCCGGCGCAAAGCGTCTCTACCTCCCTTTGCGGACTGGGCGCACGGCGGTCGGCGTCGTTGGCCTCGACAACGACAGGCAAGGCCCGTTGCTGACGTCCGAGCAGCAGCGTCTTCTCGACGCGCTCGCCGATCAGGCGGCGGTCGCTATCGAGCGCATCCAGCTTGTCGCCGATGTCGACCGCGCCAGGCTGGCGGCGGAAGCAGACCGGCTGCGCACAGCGCTGCTCACCTCGATCTCGCATGACCTGAAGACGCCGCTGGCTGCCATCATGGGTGCCGCCGGCACGCTGCGGGAATATGCGGCCGCCCTTCCCGAAAAGGACCGCGCGGACCTTCTGTCGACTGTGGTCGACGAATCGGAGCGGCTGAACCGCTTCATCGCCAACCTGCTCGACATGACCAAGATCGAGTCGGGCGCCATGGAGCCAAACTACGCCTTCCATTATGTCGGCGACATCGTCGGCTCGGCGCTCGATCGGGCCCGCAAGATCACCGGCGAGCACCGGATCGACACCGACATTCCGCCGGACCTGCCGATGCTGCGCCTCGATCCTGTCCTGTTCGAGCAGGTGCTGTTCAATCTTCTCGACAATGCCGCGAAATATGCGCCGCCAGGCTCGGCCATCCGCCTGCAAGGCTGGCTCGACAACGGGTCCGTCATCCTGCAGATCATGGACGAGGGACCGGGCATTCCGGTCGACGACCTCGAGCGCATCTTCGACACCTTCTACCGCGTGCGCAAGCGCGACCAGGTCCGCGCCGGCACGGGTCTCGGCCTGTCGATCAGCCGCGGCTTCATCGAGGCCATGGGCGGCGCGATCTCGGCGGCGAACCGTACCGACCGGCCGGGCGCGATCTTCACCATCCGCATGCCGGTTCCGGAGGAAATTCCGGACCTGGCCGTCGCCAAGACGGATGACGCCGCATGACCAGCCAGAACGTCAGCATCCTGGTCGTCGACGACGAGCCGCCGATCCGCAAATTGCTTCGGGTCGGCCTCGGCAGCCAGGGCTATACGGTCTCCGAGGCGCCGAATGCCAAGGCCGCAATCGAGCTCATTGAGACGGAACGGCCCGACCTGATCCTGCTCGACCTCGGTCTGCCCGGCATGACCGGCCTCGAGCTTCTCGGCAAATGGCGTAACGACGGCATGGACGTTCCGGTCGTCATCCTTTCGAGCCGCACCGACGAGGCCGGCATCGTCTCGGCGCTCGAGCTCGGTGCCGACGACTACGTGACAAAGCCCTTTGGCATGAATGAGCTGGTCGCCCGCATCCGCGTGGCGCTGCGCCACAAATTCCAGCAGCAGGGCGAGAAGCCGGTATTCCAGACCGGAGACCTGTCGGTCGACCTGGTGAAACGCATCGTCAAGGTCGAAGGCAAGGAAGTGAAGCTTTCGCCCAAGGAATACGACATTCTGCGCATGCTCGTGCAGTATGCCGGCAAGGTGCTCACCCATCAATTCCTGATGAAGCAGATCTGGAACGATTCGACCGACGTGCAGTATCTGAGGGTCTATGTCCGCCAGTTGAGGCAGAAGATCGAGAAGACGCCGGACCAGCCGCGCTACATCATCACCGAGACCGGCGTCGGCTATCGCTTGCGTGAGGTCGACTAAGAGCAATTCCAGGAAAAGTGGAAACGATTTTCCGTCCGGAATTGCGTGAAAACAAAGAGATAGAGCGGGTTACCGTTTCCGTGAAACGGTGAACCGCTCTAGCTGACGCAAGCCGTGGCGGTTGGGCCGAAGCAGCCGGCCGGATTTTCTTTGGCAGGACATTCGGTCAACCGACCGCGTACACAAGCCTGAACCATGGTACATCCGGACAAATCCCCTATATTATGGGGAGGTTTCGTTTTTCATGCGGGAAGGAAGCAATGTTGCATCCTCGCTTTTTGGCGATCATGACCTCGGTGGCCCTGGTGTCTGCTACCCTTTGGGGTGTGGCTTCAAACGCCTCGGCTCAGGTCGTCATCCCGACGAACCGCGACGCGCTGATCCAGCAGAACGAACTGCAAACACTCCGGAACCAGCTGCAGCGGCAGCAGTTCCAGCAACAGCAGCAGCTATACCGTGAACAGGATCGGCAGATTGCGCCGAAGCCTCGCCCTGAAGTGCCGATCGTCAAGCAGAATTGCCAGTCCCAGGTAATTGGCACCACGATTTCGCGGGTCTGCCGCTGACATTCCGGCTTTTTCGGTTTATTTAGCCGACTTACTTGCTGGCAAAAAGCCGGATTGCAAGGACGATGGTTTTGGGGTTTGCAGGGGCAAGGCTTTTGCCGTGCGCGCATGACGCGCGGGGCGGATGCTGCTCTCATCGGATTTTGGGATGGCAACAGCCAAGAAGAAAGCAGTACGCAAAGCAAAGAAAGGAGCGCGGATCCGCCAGGTGGCGGCCATCCCCTTTCGTCTGCGCGAAGACGGCACCATCGAGGTGCTGGTGGTCACCTCACGCACGACCAGGCGCTTCATCGTCCCCAAGGGATGGCCCATGAAGGGCAAGAGCGGGCGCAAAGCGGCTGCGATCGAAGCCCAGGAAGAGGCCGGCGTGCTGGGCAAGGCGCTGAAGCAGCCCGCGGGCACCTATTCCTACTGGAAACGCATGGCCAACGGTTTCATTCGCGTCGACGTGGCCGTCTATCTGCTCGAAGTCACCGAGGAGATGACCGACTGGCGGGAGGCCGCGAACCGACAGCGGGCCTGGCTGCCGCCTGCCGATGCCGCCTTGCTCATCGACGAGCCGGAGCTTTCGACGCTGCTCAGGGACTTGACGATCCCCGCAACCGTTCCGGCCTGACAGGATTTCTTTACTCGGCGTCGCCAGGGAAAGGCCGTACCGGCATGCCGGTATAGGCCCATAGCCATTCCTTGGGCAGCGGCCCCTTGTTGCGGTCGCTCTCCTGCGACTGCTCCCAGGCATGCGCCAGGATGCCGACCGAGCGCGACAGCACGAAGAGACCGCGCGTCAGTGGCGGCGGGAAGCCGAGCTCGCCATAGATGACGGCGGTGGCGCCGTCGATGTTGAGCGGGATCGTCTTGCCCTTGCGTGTTGCAACCTCCGCCTCGATCGCCTCGGCAATGCCGGCGAAGCGCCCGCTGACGCTGCCGCGCGCGGCAAACGCGCGCGTCAGCTCCATGAGGCGGGGCACCCGCGGATCGATTGGATGGAAGCGATGGCCGAGGCCGGGCACATAGCCTTTCTCCTCGGCAAAGAAACGATCGAGCCGCGCCGACACCGCTTCCGCAAGGCTTGCGCCGCCATCCATCGCGGCGGCAATGTCGCCATATAAGGCGAGCGCCTGCTCGCCGGCGCCGCCGTGCACGTCGCCCAGCACGTTGATGGCGGAGGCCATGGCGTTGTTGATGCCGACACCGCAGGTGGCGGCCATGCGCGCGATCGCGATCGAGGGCGCCTGCGGGCCGTGATCGACGGCAGCTCCCAACGCGATGCCGAGCAGCGCCGCCTGCTCCTCGCTCGGCAATTCGCCGCGCAGCATCAGCCAGATCATCGCCGGAAAGCTGACTCGGCCGATCAGGTCCTGGATCTCGTAGCCGCGCAGCCGGATCACGCCGGGATGCATCTCGATGATGCCGGTCTGCCACCATTCCTCGCCACGCTCGCGGCCGGTCTTCTTCTCCGCGCTCATGCTCGCGCCCTTTTTTTGTCGCGCGCCGGCAACGCGGCGAACACCTCGTCCAGATGCTCGCCGAGCCGCGGTGGCGGCCGGGCGGGCGCCGGCGCCGCGCCGTCGACCATGAAGCCGCCGCGCACCACCGTCAGCGGCTTCTCCATGCCGGATACATGCTGGAAGCGGGTCGCCATGCCGCGCTCCGTCACCTGGCGCTCCTCCAGCACTTGCGGAATCGTCAGCACACGTCCCGCCGGCACGCCGGCCCGGTTGAGCTTTTCTTCCCAGATCGCGGCCGAGCCGCCGGCAAGCGCTTCCTCGATCAACGCCTTCAGCGCTGCCCGGTTCTCCTTGCGTGTCTCGCGTTCGGCGAAGCGCGGATCCGACGCCAGCTCAGGGCGTCCGATCAGCCCGCAAAGGGTGACGAACTGCTCCTGCTTGTTGGCGGCGATGTTGAGCAGCCCTTCGCCGGTGTGGAAAGCTCCCGAGGGCGCGGCCGTCATGTTCTCGTTGCCCATCGGCCGCGGCTCGACGCCGGCCGTCAGATAATTCGACACCGGCCAGCCCAGCGCCGACAGCGTGCATTCGAGCATCGAGACGTCGAGGAAGGCGCCCTCGCCGCTCGTCTTCTGCCTGACAAGCGCCGCGGCGATCGCAAAGGCTCCGACCAGCCCGCCAAGCGTGTCGGCGACGGGATAGCCGACGCGCAACGGCGCGGTCTCCGGCGTGCCGGTTATGCTCATGATCCCCGACAGCCCCTGGATGATCTGGTCATAGGCAGGGTTGCCGCGCATCGGTCCGGTCTGGCCGAACCCGGATATCGCGCAATAGACGAGGCTCGGCCGGACTTCCTTCAGCCTCTCGTGCCCGAGGCCGAGCCGGTCCATCACGCCGGGTCGGAAATTCTCGACCAGCGCGTCGGAGGTGGCGACGAGATCGAGGAAGCGGTCGCGGTCTTCCACCTTCTTCAGGTCGAGCACGACCGATCGTTTGCCCGCATTCTGCGCCAGGAAGGATGCGCCCATCCCTGCCTGGTTGAGTTCCGGCGAGGCGCCGAGCTGGCGCGCGAGATCGCCGCCCGGCGGCGCCTCGACCTTGATGACGTCGGCGCCGAGCAGCGCCAGCTGGTAGGCGCAGTAAGGGCCTGCGAGCACATTTGTGAGGTCGAGGACGCGGATGCCGGAAAGCAGGTCTGTCATAATCTTGGCAATCGCTCAGGCATCGCCTGGCACATGCTCCGGCCCGCGCGTGCGCCGGTGCTCGACATAGGCCCAGACATGCGGACCGACGAGACCGATGAAGGCGAGCGTCAAAAGCGTGAGCGACAGCGGGTGCCGGTAGAACACCGTCCAGTCGCCATTGGCGATCGTCATCGCCCGGCGAAACTGCGTCTCGGCGAGCGGCCCGAGGATCATGCCGATGATGACGGGCGCCGTCGGGAAATCGAAGCGCCGCATCAGAAAGCCGGCGATCCCCAGCAGATAGAGAATCACGAGGTCGATCGGCGACTGCGAGATGCCATACGTGCCGACGGTGGCGAACACCAGGATGCCGGCATAGAGCTGCGGCGCCGGGATTTTCAGCAGACGCACCCACAGGCCGATCAGCGGCAGGTTCAGGATGACCAGGATAACGTTAGCAATGAACAGGCTGGCGATCAGACCCCAGACGAGGTTGGCCTGCGTCGTCAACAGAAGCGGCCCGGGATTGATGCCGTAGCTCTGGAAGGCGGACAGCATGATAGCCGCGGTCGCCGAGGTCGGCAGGCCGAGCGTGAGCATCGGCACCAGCACGCCGGCGGCGGACGCGTTGTTGGCGGCTTCCGGCCCGGCGACGCCTTCGATGGCGCCGACCGTGCCGAATTCCTCCTTGTGCTTGGACAGCTTCTTCTCGATCGCGTAGGACAGGAAGGTCGGGATCTCGGCGCCGCCGGCCGGCATGGCGCCGATCGGGAAGCCGATCGCGGCGCCGCGCAGCCACGGCTTCCACGAGCGCGCCCACTCGGAAGCCGTCATGTAGAGCGAGCCCTTCAGCGGCACGATCTCGTCCCTGCCGGCATAGCGGCGCGAGGCCATATAGAGCGTCTCGCCGACCGCGAAGAGGCCGACCGCGACGACGATGACGTCGACGCCGTCGAGCAATTCGCCCATGCCGAAGGTGAAGCGTGGCTGCCCGGTCTGCAGATCGACGCCGATCATGCCGATGACGAAGCCGCCGAACAGGCTGGTGAGCCCCCGCACCGAGGATGAGCCGAGCACCGCCGAAACGGTGATGAAGGCGAGCACCATCAGCGAAAAATACTCGGCCGGCCCGAAGGCCAGCGCGAATTTCACCACGATCGGCGCCAGGAAGGCGACGCCCAGCGTGCCGAGCGTGCCAGCCACGAAAGAGCCGATCGCCGAGGTCGCAAGCGCCGCGCCACCACGCCCCGACCGCGCCATCCGGTTGCCTTCGAGCGCAGTGACGATCGTTGCGCTTTCGCCCGGCGTGTTGAGCAGGATCGAGGTCGTCGAGCCGCCATACATGGCGCCGTAATAGATACCGGCAAACAGGATGAAGGAAGCTTCCGGCGCCACCTGGTAGGTGATCGGCAGGAGCAGCGCGATGGTTAGCGCTGGCCCGAGGCCGGGCAGCACGCCGATCGCGGTTCCGAGCGTCGTGCCGAGCAGGCACCACAAGAGATTGGTCGGCGTGAAGGCGACCGCGAATCCGTGCGCGAGATAACCGAGCGTGTCCATCGCCTCAGCCCTTCCCGATGCCCAACACGGCGTTGATCAACGCATTGAGCTGGTTCTCGATCAGGCCGGCGCCGATGTTGACGCCGAGCGCCCTGGCAAAGCCGAAATAAGCCGCCAGCGCCAGGACCAGGCCAAGCAGCGCGTCGCGCAGCGGATGCCGGCTGCCGAAGCCGAAGCAGACCAGCACGAACATGACGACCGAGGCGGCGGTGAAACCGAGCGGCTGGATGAGCACGAGATTGGCGACGAGCCCAGCGATTACGAAACCCATCGCCTTCCAGTCGGTCGGCGTTTCCTTTTCCTCCTCGGGCTGCCAGCCGCCGCGCAGTGCGGCCAAGATGAGCAGCAGCGACAGGACCACCATGCCGGCCATGGTGATGTAGGGAAAGACCTTCGGACCGACCTTGGAATAGAGCGGCGACACCGGGATCGCCAGGGTCTGCCAGGCAACGGCGCCGGCGCAGGCCAGAAGTCCGATGCCGATCAAGAATTCCGGTATGGCAGGGTGCGGCGGTGACGCCTGCTGTTGGCTGGTGCTCATGATCTCCTCCCCGGATGGCCGGCTTGCAATCGCCGGCATCGCCACAGTTTCACCGCTGCTCGATCATCTGTCCATGCTGTCCGAAGGGGACCCGAGCCCCTTCGGACATCGCGGGCCGGACTCAGGCGAGGCCGAGATCCTTGAGGATGGCGCCGATGCGGGCCGTGTCTTCGGAAACGAATTTTGCGTAGTCGTCGCCGGTCAGCAGGATCGGCGTCCAGTTGCGGTTCTTGCATTCGGTCGCCCAAGCGTCGCTCTTGGCCATGGTCTCGACCAGCTTGATCATCGCCGCCTTGTCTTCGTCGGAAACGCCGGGCGGGGCAAAGACGCCGCGCCAGTTGAACAGCTCGACGTCGATGCCGGCCTCCTTCAGGGTCGGTGCGTCGATGCCTTCCTGGCGCTTGTCGGACGAGATCGCCAGCAGCCTGAGCGCACCCGCCTTGACCTGCTCGGAGAACTCGCCATAGCCGGAAATGCCGGCCGCGACCTGGTTGCCGAGCAGCGCCGACAACGCCTCGCCGCCGCCGGCAAAAGGAACATAGGACAGGTTGGCCGCGGGGACGCCGGCCGTCTTGGCGATCAGGCCGAACAGGATGTGGTCGGAACCGCCGGCAGAGCCGCCGGCCACCGGAACCTTGGTCGGATCCTCTTTGAGCGCGGCGACGAAATCATTAGCCGTCTTGAATGGCGAGGCCGCCGGCACAACCAGCGCCTCGAACTCGCCGGTGAGGCGGGCGATCGGGGTCACTTCGGTCAGGTTATTGGCGGCCTTGTTGGCAATGATGGCGCCGACCATGACCATACCGGCGACCATCAGCGAATTGCCCTTGCCCTCCCACTGATTGACGAATTGCGGCAGGCCGACCGTGCCGCCGGCGCCCCCGACATTGGTGATCTGCGAGCCCGAGATCAGCTTTTCGGAGCGCAGCACCTGGTCGATCGTGCGCGCGGTCTGGTCCCAGCCGCCGCCGGGTGCCGCCGGCACGAAAATCTGGATCTGCGGGGTGTCCTGCGCAAAGGCCGGTGCGAGGTGCAAAGCGGCGAAACCGGCAGCGCCGGCCGCGGCGGTGCTGGTCAAGAATTTGCGTCTGTTCAGCATGGGATTCCTCCAATCACGACACCTCCTCCGGTGCCTTGCCAAGACGTGGCCTGAATTAAGACCCGCATTCGAGTTCAAGCATTTGTTACTGCGTTCTGTCAACGGGAATGCCATTCTGCTGGACAGAACGATGCGGGCCGGATTAAATCCGCATGTCCGGGATCACACCCGGATGGGCGACCGAAGATGAAACCATCACCGAAATGACAGCCACTCCTCCCAGCCCGGCCCAGGCCGATGGCGTTGCGGCCCTCGATCGCGCGATTGCCATCCTCGACGCGTTCACCATCGCCGACCGGTCGCTCGGTCTCGCCGAGATCGCGGCCCGCACCGGCCTCTACAAGAGCACGATTCTGAGGCTGGCCAATTCGCTGATGCGCGGGCAACTGCTGGAGCGTCTGGAGGACGGACGCTATCGCATCGGACCGGCCACCTTCCGGCTTGGCGCGCTCTACCAGCGCTCGGTCGTGGCGATGGATATCCTGCTGCCGATCATGCGCGATCTCTCCGAGCGCAGCTGGGAAAGCGTCGCCTTCTACGTCCGCTCGGGCGACGTGCGCACATGCCTCTACCGGGTCGAGTCCAAGCACCCGATCCGCTATACGATACGCGAAGGCGACGTGCTGCCTTTGCTGGTGGGCTCCGGCGGACGGGTGCTTGCCGCCTTCTCGGGCGAGCAGGGCGAGCCTTACGAGACGATCCGGAAAACCTACAACTACATTTCGATCGGTGATCGCGACCCCCAGACGGCAGGCATATCCGCGCCCGTGTTCGGACCAGGGCGGACATTGGTCGGCGCGCTCACGCTCGCCGGCCCGAGCACGCGGGTCGATGCGGCTTTCCTCACGCGCATGAAGCGCCCGCTGCTCGAAGCTGCCGCCCGTGCCACACGCGCCTTCGGCGAGGATGCCTCGATGCTGGATGAAGCAAGCCGCGACATGGGCGCCGCTGGCTAAAGCGCGTCGCGATCTTTCAGATTCGCTCCAGGCGCTTTAGGTTTCTGATTTTGCGCATGTCTTTACCCCGAAACCGGTTCCCACTTTCGGGAGACATGCTCTAGGTTCGAGAGCGCGCCGGCTCATAGCCAGGCATCCGCTTCCCTGCTTGACTCACACATATCTCATTGGTTATAGATCAATCAATAGCCATTAGGTTATTTATCCAGATGTCGAACGCCCATGATATGCTTTTCCGGACGCTTGCTGATCCGACAAGGCGCGGCATTTTTGAGCGTCTGTGCCGCCAAGGCGAGCAGACGGTTGGCGCGCTCACGGCGCAGGCCGGTGTCTCGCAGCCGGCGGTCTCGAAGCATCTCGGCCTCCTCAAGGAAGCCGGACTGGTGCGCGACCGCCACGAGGGTCGGCAGACCCATTACAGCGCGCAGCTTGCAGCACTGGCGCCGCTGATGGACTGGACCCGTCAGATGGCCGGGTTCTGGGAGAGCCGGTTCGACGATCTCGAGGATCTGCTGAAGAGGATGGATCAATGAACGATATGCCGGCCGGAACGCGCTCCGTCGTCGTTGAGCGCGAGATCCCTTACCCGCCGGAAAAGATCTGGCGGGCGCTGACCCAGCCGCATCTCATCGAGGAGTGGCTGATGAAGAACGACTTCAAGCCGGTCGTAGACCACCGTTTCGAACTCAGCGCGGACTGGGGAGGCGTCGAGTGCCAGGTCCAGGCCGTCGAGCCGTACAAGATGCTGTCCTACACCTGGGACACCAAGGATCTGGAGAGCGTCGTCACCTGGACGCTCACCCCGACGGGCATGGGCACCCATCTGCGCATGGAGCAGACGGGTTTCCGCACCGATCAGCAACCCTACTACCGGGGCGCCACCGTTGGTTGGCAAAGGTTCCTCGCAGCCCTGGAAGAGGTCCTGGCGCGGATCGACTAAAGTCCCGCCGAAAGGATTCAAAAAGCAGAAACCGTTGGCGGGTGGCAACCTGCGGGCGTGAGCAATGGAGAAATGCGATGAAGATCAAGCTGACAAGTGTCTATGTCGACGACCAGGAGAAGGCTCTTGGCTTCTACACGGACGTGTTGGGTTTCGACAAGAAAGCCGATTTCACCAACGGGCCGTTTCGCTGGCTAACGGTCGCCTCGCCCGACGACCCGGACGGCACGGAGCTGCAATTGGCGCTGAATGACAATCCGGCGGCCATGGCCTACCAGCAGGCCATCTTCAAGCAGGGCCAGCCGGCACTCATGCTGTTCACCGACGACATCAAGGACGATCACGAGCGCATCACGGAAAATGGCGGCAGCTTCGCCATGGCGCCGACCGAAGTGACCGGCTCGACGATCGCGCAGCTCAACGACACCTGCGGCAATCTCATCCAGATCACCCAGCTGGCGCGTTGGTAAGCCGGCGTTTCATTCGTTCGGTCAAAGGAGGCAGCATTGGACTGGAGCAAATGGATCAGGCAACTGCATCGCTGGCTGTCGATCATCTTTACCATGACCGTCATGGCCAACTTCGTCGCCATGGCATTGGGCGAGCCTCCGGCCTGGGTGGTCTACTCGCCGCTCCTGCCGCTTTTCCTGCTGCTGTTCAGCGGCCTCTATATGTTCGTGCTGCCCTATGCCGCCAGATGGCGCGGTGGGCCGGCGCGCGAGCGTGTAGGACCGGCCTGATGGCGAAGGCGAAATCGCCGAAGGTTGCCGCTGGGCCCACGGGCGCGAAACCCGTCCTGCTTTCGGGCGGCAACCCGCAGATCGCCAAGGGCTATGGCGATGCCCCCGTGCGGGCCTATATCGCGGCTATGCCAGGGTGGAAGAGCGAGGTCGGCCGCCGGCTCGACCAGCTCATCATGCAGGCCGTTCCCAACGCGCAGAAGGCCGTCAAATGGAACTCGCCGTTTTACGGGATGGAAGGCGAAGGCTGGTTTCTCGGCATCCACTGCTTCACCGGATACATAAAGGTGGCCTTCTTTCGCGGCATGTCGCTGAAGCCCGTGCCGCCCGGCGAATCCAAGAGCAGGGACACGCGCTATTTCCACATCCATGAGGACGACCAGCTCGACGAAGCGCAGTTCCTCTCCTGGGTGAAACAGGCAAGCCAATTGCCTGGCGAACGAATGTAGGCGCATTATCGATCAAGCACGGTTCGCCTGAAGAGCCATCCCGGCAATCCATTTATCCGGCAGAAGAAACACAGATGGAGAAAAGTGGCGTGCAGGAAAGCAAATCTCCTTCCGAGCTCATCGATGGACGCATCGAGGAACTGGGCGATTGGCGGGGTGAGATGCTCGGCCGCCTCCGTGCCCTGATCAAGCAGGCCGATCCAGACGTCAACGAGGAATGGAAGTGGCGCGGGGTGCCGGTTTGGGAGGACGCCGGAATGATCTGTACCGGCGAGACCTACAAGGCAGTCGTCAAGCTGACCTTCGCCAGGGGCGCGGCGCTGCCCGATCCCGAACGGCTCTTCAACTCCAGCCTCGAAGGCAACACAAGGCGCGCCATCGATTTTCGCGAGGGTGAGGAGATCGATGAGGAAGCGCTCAAGGCTCTCGTCCGCGCAGCGGTGGCTCTGAACAAGATAAAATCCAAACGTTGAATCGCTGGGCGCGCCCATTTCGACTTCATTCTGGCGAGAGCAACTCGGCAGGCGACACTGGGGCGGAAATATCCCCATGACGTAGCGTACACCGCCAACCGTTTTGTCGAAGAATTTCGAAAACAAATACTGTCGGAATTTATCGGCTGTTAAACCAGGTACGCTATCTGGATTGGCGTCGCCAATTGCGGGGCAGACATGAGGGGAAGAACATCGTCTCAACCGACGGATGAACCGGTCGGACAGACGCCGACGGGGTCGCGGCAGGCTCTATGGAAATGCGATGAAGCTCTCGTCGACGGATGCCAGCCCTCGTCTCATCGGGCTGGTCTGGCCTTTCATCGTGGTCGTCCTGATCCAGGCCCTGGTGGCCAGCCTCAGCCTCTATACACTATCGGCCGTTCGCGCCTATGTCGGCGGCGAGAGCCAATGGTCGAAGGGGCAGAAGCACGCCATCTATTTGCTCAGCCTCTATGCCGATACCGGCAACGCGGAATATTTCCGCGAATACCGCCAGGCCATCGCCGTGCCGCTCGCCGATCGCTCGGCCAGGCTTGCGCTCGAAAAGACCAACCCTGACACCGAAGCGGCGCGGCTGGGTTTCCTCGGCGGCAACAACCATGCCGACGACGTTGCCGGCCTGATCTGGCTGTTTCGGAATTTCCGTCGCGTCAGCTACCTCGACATCGCCATCCGGCACTGGACGGAGGCCGACGAGATGATCCTCGCCATCGAGAAGCTCGGCGACGATATGCACGGAAGGCTCGAAGAAGGCCCCGCGTCGCAGGCGGAGATCAGCGCCTGGAAAGCCGACATCCACCAGCTCGACCACCAGATCGGACCCTTGTCCAAGGCCTTCTCCGACAGCCTCGGCGAAGGCTCGCGCGTCATCAAGATGGCGCTCACGGCTGCCAACCTCGTCACCGCGGCGCTGCTTATTCTGCTGGCGGTATGGCGCACGCGAAAGCTGATGGCTCAGCGGCAGGCGTTCCGAAGCGCCTTGAACGCCGAGCGCGAGCGCGCGCAGATCACGCTGGCCTCGATCGGCCAGGCCGTCATCAGCACCGATGCGGCCGGGCGGCTGGATTATATGAATGCCGTCGCCGAGCGCTTGCTCGCCTGTCCCCTGGACGCCGCCAAGGGCAAGCCCGTCGCCTCGCTGTTCCGGCTGATCGACAAGGACAGCGGTGTCGAGGAAATCGACCTGATACCGCGCCTCCTGGCCGGCGAGCCGCGCCGTTCCAACGTGCGGCCGCAGCTCCTGGAGCGCCCAGACCGTTCGGTCGTGCCAGTCGCGCTCAACGGTGCGCCGCTCAGCGTCTCCGGCAAGATTGTCGGCGCCGTTCTCGCGTTGCACGACATGACCCGCGAGCAGGACTTCATCGAGCGCCTGTCATGGCAGGCATCGCATGATGCGCTCACCGGTCTCGTCAACCGCCGCGACTTCGAGACCCGGCTGGCAGGCGCGATTTCTGAGCCGCCGGAGAGACCGGGCACGCATGCGCTGATGTATCTCGATCTCGATCAGTTCAAGCTGGTCAACGACACTTGCGGCCATGCGGCCGGCGATCAGCTGCTGCGCCAGATCTCGGTGCTGCTCCTCAATGAGTTGCCCACCGGCGACATACTGGCCAGGCTTGGTGGCGATGAGTTCGGCGTGCTGCTCTTCGATTGCGACACCGGCTGCGCCGTCGCCACGGCGGAACGGCTGCGCGCCACCGTCCAGGATCTGCATTTTTCCTGGGAAGGCCGGCCCTTCAACATCAGCGTCAGCATCGGCATGGTCGAGATCGCTGATTGCGGCATGTCACTGGAGCAAGTGCTGCGCGCCGCCGATGTCGCCTGCTACATGGCGAAGGAAAAAGGGCGCAACCGGGTTCAGCTTCACAGCGACAGCGATACGGCGCTGCGCGAACGCTTCGGCGAGATGGCCTGGGTCCAGCGCCTGCATGCCGCGCTCGACGAGAATCGCTTCAGGCTGCATGCGCAGGAGATCTCGCCGCTGCGTGAGAATGTCGCCGAGGTCGGCGCGCACATCGAAATCTTGCTGAGATTGACCGACGAGGACGGCAACTTCGTCACGCCGCAGAGTTTCATCCCCGCGGCCGAGCGCTACGGGCTGATGCCGGCGATCGACCGCTGGGTGGTGCGCAACACATTCCGAATTCTCGCGGCCAGGCTTGCCGATCCGCGCGCCATGCCGATATCGACCTGCGCCATCAACCTTTCCGGCGCCAGCTTCGGCGACGAGACGTTCCTCGGCTTCATGCGCGAGCAGTTGGCGACCCATGGCATCGCGCCCGGAACGATCTGCCTGGAGATCACCGAGACCAGCGCCATTGCCAACCTGACGGAAGCCATGCGCTTCATCGCCGACCTGCGCGGCTTGGGCTGCCGCTTCGCCCTCGACGATTTCGGCTCTGGTATGTCGTCTTTCGCCTATCTGAAGCACCTGCCGGTCGATTACCTCAAGATCGACGGCGGTTTCGTCAAAGACATGCTGGACGACCGCATCGACCGCGCCATGGTCGAGATGATCCACCATATCGGCAAGGTGACCGGAAAACGCACGATCGCCGAATTCGTCGAAAGCCAGGGTATCATGGAGGCTTTGCGAACGATCGGTGTCGACCACGCGCAGGGTTATGCGATCGCAAGGCCCCAGCCGTTCGACGCGACGACGGCTTTCCGCGGCGGCTGGATCGACGGGGGCGCAAGCGCGGATTCCTGGGAAGGCTTGGCGCAGACGTTGCGCCGCAAGGTCGGTTGAAACGGTCGCCGGCGATTCTTCTTCCGAACCGCTCCTAGCCTGTCGCCCCTCCGGCCTGCCGCTCCAGCAGGATCGTCGGCTTGTCGTGATAGGTGGTCCGCAGTATTTCGCGATAGCCGTTCTTTTCGGCCACCTTGAGCGAAGCGCCGTTGTCGGGATCGATGATGCAGACGGTCCTGGCTCGCCCGAACACCGCGTCTCCCCAGGCGACGATGCGCCCGACGACCTCGCTGGCAAGCCCCTGGCCATGCACGACGGAGGCCAGCGCCCAGCCGGCTTCCGGCACGCCTTCGATCGACGGCTCGATCTCACGCTTGAGATCGTGGAACCCGGCCTCGCCGATGAATCGGCCGGTAGTCTTGTCCTCGATCGCCCAGAACCCATAGCCGAGCAGCGACCACAGCCCGGCATGGCGCAGGAAACGCATCCAGCTTTCCTCGCGGGTGCGCGGCTTGCCGCCGATGAAACGGGTGACTCCGGGATCCGCCCACATCGCGACATAGGTCTCGAAATCATCGAGCCGATGCGGCCGCAGGACGGTCCGCGCCGTCTCGAGGATCGGCACACCAGCTTCCGTTCCAATGCCCATGGCATTCTCCTCCATTGAGGCGGCAGCGCTTAGCAAACCAGCGCGTTCCGGCAAGGGCCAGGATCGCGCCGGGTCATCCTCCAGCGGCGCGGGGAAATCGAGCACGCTCAACTGTCGACGACCGGCTGACATTTCGGCATCTGGGATTCTCGACCGACGATGTTACTCTTTTGACGAAACCGATTCAGCCATATCTCGCGGCGCCGCCCGAACACGGGACTAGACCATGGACACCATCGACCTTCTGCTGGCGATTGCCCATCACCTTCTGGTGTTCTCGCTGGCCGGCATTATCGGCGCCGAGTTCGTGCTGGTGCGTGGCGAGTTGGAGGCGACGACGCTCAAGCGCCTTGCCGGCATCGACCGCCACTACGGCATCATCGCCACGCTGATCGTCGTCGTCGGCATCTGCCGGGTGTTCTTCGGCCTGAAAGGCTGGGAGTTCTACGTCTACAACTGGGTGTTCTGGGCCAAGATGGTCGCCTTCATCATCGTCGGCCTGCTGTCGATCATCCCGACTGTTCGCATCATCGCTTGGAACAGGCAGGCGAGCGGCAATCCCTCCTTCTCGGTGCCGGCTGCTGAACTTGCCTCGGTGAAGAACTACGTCCGCGCCGAAGGCTTCATCTTCCTGCTCATCCCCGTCTTTGCCGCGGCGATGTCGCGTGGCTATGGCTATTAGTTCCTCGATATGGGATTTTGACAGGTTGCAGCCTGTAAAATTTCACGGTTCGTTTCCATGGAATCAGCGCGTCGTTTGAAATTAGCTGAAGCCTCCCAACCTCGTCATCCCAGGGCAAAGCAGGAGCGTAAGCTCCGTCGCGGAGACCCTGGGATCCATGCCGTGAATCCGACCGAAGAGCGCAGCGGAGCAGAATTCCGTACCGCAGCAGCGCTCATGCCTCATGGCATGGATCCTCGGGTCTGCGCGCGTCGCTTCGCTCCTTGCTTCGCCCGAGGATGACGATCGCGACGGGCGTTTCGGCCAATCTCCACGGCATGCGACCTGCCAATACAAACCTGGCCGACCGGTCAAAGTTCCTGTGTTCGGAGGCCAAACCTAGGCCATTCCGGAAATACTCTAAACCTCCGCCGGAAAAGCCTCCTTCAAGGGCGCGATCGGCACCAGCGGCGCCGGCACGGCGGTTGTCTTTTCCTTGGACTTGCAGATGTCGGCGATGACACAGGCCGGGCAGTCTGGCTTGCGCGCCCTGCAGACATAGCGGCCGTGCAGGATCAGCCAATGATGCGCGTGGCGCATATACTCGGCCGGAATCACTTTCAAGAGCCCCTGCTCGACCTGTTCCGGTGTCTTGCCGGGCGCCAGCCCGATCCGGTTGCCGATGCGGAAGATGTGCGTGTCGACCGCCATCGTGTGCTGGCCGAAGGCGACGTTGAGCACGACATTGGCGGTCTTGCGCCCCACGCCCGGCAGCTTGACCAGCTCGTCGCGATCTTCGGGCACCTTACCGGCATGGTCGTCGATCAGCGCCTTCGAGAGCGCGATCACGTTCTTGGCCTTGTTGCGCCACAGCCCGATGGTGCGGATGTAGTCGCCGACCTTGGCCTCGCCGAGCGACAGCATCTTTTGAGGCGTGTCGGCGACCGAAAACAGCGGCTTCGTCGCCTTGTTGACGCCGGCATCGGTCGCCTGCGCCGACAGCACCACCGCGATCAGCAACGTGAAAGGGTTGATGTAGTCGAGCTCGCCCTTCGGCTCGGGCCGCTGCACGGAGAAGCGCCGGAAAATCTCTTGCACCTCGGCGGGAGTGTAGAGCGAGCGCGGTCCGGCGTTGCGGGGCGGCGCCTTTGCTTTCGCGCCATTGCCCGAGGCGGAGGCTGATTGCTTTTTGACGAGCGAGGTATTTTTGGACTTGGGGGGCGCCATTTCCTTCCTATAATATCTTGCCATGAGCGACACAAACGCCTCGTTCGAAGCCGACAAGCCATTCTTCCAAGCCCTGCTGACGCCGCATCGTTCCCTCGGCCGCACCGGCTTTCTGATATTGATGGGCGCGCTGATGTTCGACTGGGCGGTCACCGGCGCGATCTTCCTGGCACATGGCGCTTGGCCGGTCTTCGGCTTCTTCGGGCTCGACGTGGTCGCCGTCTACATCGCCTTCCGCGTCAACTACCGCGCCGCACGCGCTCGCGAGGAAATATCGGTCTCGCGCACCAGCCTCGACATCCGTAAGACGGCGCCGTCGGGCCGCTTCGAGGATCATCGCTTCAACCCGTTCTGGACGCGGTTCTCGATCGCCCGCCATGCCGAAATCGGCATCACCAGAATGGCCGTCGAGGCGCAGGGCAGGAGCGTTTCGATCGGCGGTTTCCTCAACCCGGATGACCGCGAAAGTTTCGCGACGGCCTTTTCGCGCGCGCTGGCGACCGCCAAGGCGCGCTGAGTCAGCGCCCGTCAAAACCTGTATCGCAACAGCCTGCCGATCTTGCGTAGCGCCGGAATGTATTTCCAGAGGCGAACAAACAGTTTCGCGCGCAGACGCATGTGCGCGCCATGCTCCGGCCTGTAGGCCGGAACCTCTTCGACGAACCGCAGCTTCGGAACGGCCCGCTCCAGTTCGCGCGGATCCTCGATCGCCCAGTGGACCTCGGCGCCGGTCGCCTTGACGGCCGGATTGAGGCGAATGAGCGCCAGGCCGAAGCGGCTGTAGGCGTCGAACATCAATTCGCCGCCGACAAGATGCGCAGCGAGCCGTGAGAACAAACGCGGCCCTTCGTCGGCCGCGAGATAAGGCGTCAGCCCTTCCGCCACCACGATCGCCGGGCGATCGCGCGGCACCTCAGCCAGCCAATCCGCCTCAGTCACCGACGAGGCGATGAGGTGATAACGATCCCTGAGCGGGTAAAGCTTTCGCCTGAGCGCGATGACGTCCGGGTAATCGACGTCGAACCAGTCCACGCCTTGCGGCGGATCGACGCGAAAAACGCGGGTGTCGAGCCCGCACCCCAGATGCAGCACGATGGCGTCCGGATTTCTGGCGAGAAAATCCTGGACGCCGACATCCAGCGTCTTGGCCCGGATGGCGAAGCCGATGCCGAGGTTGCCGTCGACCTTGAGCCTGGAAAAATCATAATCGATCTTGCGCACCGCCGCGTCGGCGAAGTGGTCGTTAAGCAGTGAATGGGGCAGCCGGCTCTCCAGCGCCTTGCCGTAGAGTGTCATCAGCAGGGTCTCCCTCGCCCCGGTCAGACTTACCTTTTCGCCGGTCATGATTGTCCCTTCGGTTGCAGCCGACTCTATCTGGGTGCGGGCGAAGGGAAGGCAAGTTTCGGGTGGTGGCGAAGCACGGGAAGACCGATATTCGCGGCCAACGAGATATTGCCATGGGAGATATTGCCATGAACGCCCAGATGACCATGAATACCCGGATGCAACCGTCAGCGATCCTTCAGAACGACATCACCCCCGAAGGCAGCGACTACGAGGTCGTGCGTCGCGCCATCGAGAAGATCAGCCTCGACTACCGCGATCAGCCTTCGCTGGAGGTTCTGGCCGAGGCGGTCGGCGAGACGCCGACCGGCCTGCAGAAACTGTTCACGCGCTGGGCCGGCCTGTCGCCCAAGGCCTTCCTGCAGGCGGTGACCCTCGACCATGCGCGCAGGCTGCTCGATTCCGGCATGCCACTGCTGGAAACCTCGTTCGAGCTCGGCATGTCGGGGCCTGGCCGGTTGCACGACCTTTTCGTCACCCACGAGGCGATGTCGCCCGGCGACTACAAGACTCGCGGCGCCGGCCTCACCATCCGCTACGGCTACCACATCTCGCCCTTCGGCATCGCACTCATCATGGTCACCGACCGTGGGTTGGCCGGCCTTGCTTTCTGCGACGCCGGCGGCGAACGGGCTGCGTTCGCCGACATGTCCGGCCGCTGGCCGAACGCGACCTATGTCGAGGACATGTCGGCCACACAGCCCTACGCCGCGCGCGTCTTCGATCCGACGAAATGGCGCGCCGACCAGCCGCTGCGCGTGGTGATGATCGGCACCGATTTCCAGCTGCGCGTCTGGGAGGCGCTGCTGCGCATCCCGATGGGCAAGGCCTGCACCTATTCCTCGATCGCGGCAAGCATCGGCCATCCCGCCGCAAGCCGCGCGGTGGGTGCGGCGGTCGGCGCCAATCCAATGTCCTTCGTTGTTCCTTGCCACCGTGCCCTCGGCAAATCCGGTGCCCTCACCGGCTACCACTGGGGCCTGACGCGCAAGCGCGCCATCCTTGGCTGGGAGGCGGGGCAGCTGGCATCCTGAACCTCGATTTTTCCGTATGCGGTTGCAAAAAGCGTGGATCGCAATACAAAGAAATGACGCTAAAACAAAATTCCGCAAAAATTGGCAAATGCAACCGGCGACAACCTCTGGTTTCGCCGGTTGCATTTCGGGTCGCTTATTTTATTACTTCATTTAACACTAAATTAACCATGATAAAGGGATGATACCCCTACGTTGAGCCGACCGTTCGGCTCGAAAGAGGGGTCTCGATGAAATTCCTTCGCGCCGCGATGGCCGCAGGCCTGCTGACCGCTTGCGCGGGCCAGACGGCACAGGCCGCCACAGGAAATGTGCTGTTCAACGGCACCATCACCGCCACCTGCACGATCACAATCAATTCCAACGGCACGATGACCGTCAGCAGCAATCTTCAGTCGCTGAGCTCGCACAATGCCGGCGGTTCGGCCGGAAGCGCCCAGGTCGACACCACGGGCGGCGTTACGCTCAGCGTAGACCCGGTCACGTCCACCACCGTGCCTGCCTCGGATACCACCGCCACGACATGGACCCCGACCTTCGCCACCACCGGTGCGCAGACGATTGCGGAAACCGGCACCGCTACCGCGCTGACCGTACCGGGCACATCGACGGTCGCGGTCAACCTTGCCGGCACCAAGAGCGGCACGAACCGCTTCTCCGCCGGCAACTACCAGGCAACCGTGACACTGCGCTGCGAATAGCCTCTCGCGAAAGGAGCGGTCTTTGAGAACGATTGGATACCTGGCGGCGGCGCTGGCCGTCGTGCTGTCCCCCATTTCCGCGACGAGCCAGTCGATGACGCCGATGCGAGGCGAGGTGAGATCCTTCACGGATGCGTTCGCGGTGCGGGTGTTCCCCGGCAACCCGTACGACCAGCGCATTCGCGTCGAAGTCCATGTCTATGACCAGGATTTCCAGCCGGTCGACGCCAAGATCACGCCCAGCGCCTTCCTTCTGGCCGGCCAGGCATCGCGTCCGGTGCTGGTGGTCGTGCCCTTCGACGGCGCGAACGAGCGTAAAGTGCGTATCTGTACCGAGAGTATCCCCTTTCCAAGCGAGCAGACGCAGATAAGGGCACAGATATGCGGAAAGTTCTTCGGACATCGCAGGTCCTGACCCTCTCCCTGCTGTCAGCCTTGGCGGTCGTGAGTCAGGGGTTTGCCGAGGATATCCTGAACCTGAATCAGAACCAGACGGGGTTCAGCTTGCCCGGCGTCAGCCTGCCCCAGGGGCAGGACGAGGTCCATGCCAGCGACGGCACGACCTGCCGCTCAGCCGTTTCCGGCAGCGGCGCCTATCTCGACCTCGGTGTCATCCGGGGCAACAACACCAGCAGCCAGTCGAATAGCGACATCGCCACCTACGGCCGCGTGGTGATCCCGATCGGGCGGACGCCGAAGCGCCTCGATTGCAGCCGCCTCTACGAGCTCGAGGTCGAACGCCTGCAGATGGAGTTGAAACTCCTCAAAATGGGTGTAGGCGCCGACGGCCAGACGGGAAGCGTGGCGCCGGCCGCGCCCCAGGCTGCATCGGCCGGATGGGCCAATGAAGGCTGGACCATCAGAGGCACAAAAGGCAGTGACAAGAAAAAGAAGAAGAAATAGCCGCGCCTTGCTTGCCATGGCAGTGTTGGCCGCCTTTTGCGCGCCCGCGCAGGCCGCGATCGTCGGCACCTGCACCATCGTGGTCGGCAGCTCGGGAACGATGAAGGCAAACCCCTCCATCAACATATTCGGCTCCAAACAAGCGGGCGGGTCGAGCGCCACTGCCACCATCACGGCAAGCTCGCTTCTATGCACGATCCTCAATTTGCTCGACTGCTATTCCGTCTCCGCGCCGGCGCCGATCGCCTTTACATCCGCGCCGAGCGGCGGCGACACCAACGTCACTTTCGACACCGTCTTCCGCCTCGACGGTTCCGGGCTCGATATTCCAGGCAGTTCGCCGCAGCGCGTCACCAATGGAACCCATTCCATCCAGGTCGACCTCACGGCGACGAAATCGCCCGGCGTCTTCCCGGCAGGCAATTATCAGGGCACGGTCACCGTGCGCTGCGAATGATGCTGTGGGCCGGCGGCACGCATAAAGCGACATGATCTGGCAACCGGCCATCTTTGCGGCTAGCCTCGCGCAATCAATTGCGTAAAAGCAAGGCCGGTTCAGCCTTTTGTCGAAGGCCAACCCGCTCCGGCAGGAGGCGTTTCTTGATCATCATCGTCGGCTCGATCAACCTCGACCTGATCGCCAATGTCGACCGCTTGCCGGAACCTGGCGAAACGGTCCGCGGCTCCGGCTTCGCCACCGCACCTGGCGGCAAGGGCGCCAACCAGGCGCTGGCCGCTGCCCGCGCCGGCGCCCAGGTTCGCATGGTGGGCGCCGTCGGCAAGGACAGCTTTGCCGCCGAAGCGCTGGCGCTGCTGAAAGCCGGCAATGTCGACCTTTCCGGCGTCGGCGAGAGCTTCGCCTCCACAGGCACGGCACTGATCTTGGTCGGCGCCGACGGCGAGAACGTGATCGCCGTGGTGCCGGGCGCCAATGATTCGGTAGTTCCAGGCGACATTGCCAAAGCCCATCTGAAAAAAGGCGATGTCGTGCTCCTGCAGCATGAGATCCCGCTGCAGACGGTGGAATCGGCACTCGATGCGGCACGCTCGGCAGGTGCCGTCAGCGTGCTCAACACCGCGCCTTTTCGCGTCGAGGCCGCTAGCTTTCTCGGTAAGGCCGACTATGCCGTCGCCAACGAGACCGAGTTCGACCTCTATGGCAAGGCGCTGGCGCTCTCCGGACGTGATCGGCAGGCGCGGATGCGCGACTATGCGCGAAAGACCGGCCGCGCGATCGTCGTCACGCTCGGCGGCGACGGCGTGCTGGCGGCCACTCCCGACCAGTTCCTCGCCGTGCCGGCGCTGAAGATCACCCCGATCGACACGGTCGGCGCCGGCGACACCTTTTGCGGCTATTTCGGCGCCGGCCTGGCGTCCGGCCTCTCGCTCGAACAGGCGCTTGCGCGCGCTGCGGCGGCCGGCTCGCTCGCCTGCCTGAAGCCGGGCGCGCAACCGGCGATCCCGCTGGCAAAGGACGTCGACGCGGCCTTGGCCGCACGGTGAAAGCGATGCGCCCTGCAACCAAGCATGCCGTGCCGCCGGCCAGCGAGATTTGCCGCCTGTCCGCCCTGGAGCTGGCCGACAGGATGAGGCAACGCGATCTGTCGGTGCGCGAAGTCGTCAGCGCCTTTGTCGACCGCATCGAGGCGGTGAACCCGCTGGTCAACGCCATCGTGTCGCTGCGCGGGCGCGCCGACATCATCGCCGAAGCCGACAGGGCCGATGCCCATCTGGCGCGGGGCGGCGCGGCCGGATCGCTGTTCGGCCTGCCGATCGCCATCAAGGACCTTGCCCAGACCAGGGGCCTGAGGACGACCTTCGGCTCGCCGATCTTCGCCTATTTCGTGCCGCAAGAGGACGATTTCTTCGTCGAGCGTCTTCGCAAGGCGGGCGCCATCATCATCGGCAAGACCAATGTTCCCGAATTCGGGCTTGGTTCCAACACCTACAACAACGTGTTCGGGCCGACGCTCAACGCCTTCGATCCGACGCTTACCGCCGGCGGCTCGAGTGGCGGCGCGGCGGTAGCGCTGGCGCTTGACATGGTGCCGGTCGCCGACGGCAGCGACTTCGGCGGCTCGCTGCGCAACCCGGCCGCCTACAACAACGTCTATGGCTTCCGCCCGTCGCAAGGGCTGGTGCCGGCCGGCCCCGACATCGATGTCTTCCACGCGCAGATGGGCGTCGAAGGGCCGATGGGCCGCAGCGTCGCCGATATCGCGCTGTTGCTCGACGAGCAGGCCGGCTACCACCCGCGTGCGCCGCTCTCGCATGACAAGCAGGGCTCGTTCGTCGAACGTTTGGGGACGAAAGCCCCCGGCGGTCGTATCGCCTGGCTCGGCGATCTTGGCGGCCACCTGCCAATGGAGCCCGGTATCCTTGAGCTTTGCGAAGGCGCGCTGGCCCGCTTCGCCGAGGCATCGTTCCATGCCGAGCCGGTGGTGCCGGATGTCGATTTCGAGGCGCTGTGGCAAGCCTTCGTGACGCTGCGCCAGGCGAGCAGCGGCTGCGCGCTGAAGGCGCACTATGACGATCCGGAAAAACGCAGGCTGCTGAAGCCGGAAGCGGTTTGGGAAGTCGAACAGGCGATCCGCCTCAGCGCACCGCAGGTCCACGCCGCCTCGGTCCGGCGCTCCTCCTGGCACCGCACGCTGCTGTCGTTGTTCGAGCGCTTCGACCTCATCGTCCTGCCGACCGCGCAGGTCTTCCCGTTCGACGTGACCACCCATTGGCCGCGCGAGGTCGCGGGGCGGGCCATGGACAGCTATCACCGCTGGATGCAGGTTTCCGCCTTCGCCACCCTGGGCGGCTGCCCGGCGCTCAACGTGCCGGTCGGCTTCGACGGCAAGGGCAGACCCATGGGCATGCAGTTGATCGGCCGGCCGCGCGGCGACCTCGCCGTGCTCCAGGCCGGCGCCGCCTATGAGGCGACGCTGCCCTGGTCGGCCGGCGCAGTCTGACGGGCGCGCACTGCCGGCCGGCTTGCACCGACGCCAACTCCGTGCATTGATCGCCCTCCGCCCAAGTCGGCGCCTTCCTGTTCGAGGAAAGATCATGTCGCTGGAACTTTACGCCACCTATGTCGTCGCCTGCATCGTCATCGTCCTGGTGCCTGGGCCAACGGTCACACTGATCATCGCCAACAGCATGCGCCACGGCTCGAAGGCCGGTCTCGCCAATGTCGCCGGCACCCAAGCGGGGCTGGCCATCATGATCGCCATAGTCGGCATCGGTCTCAACACGCTGATCGCAGGCATGGGCCACTGGTTCGAGTGGGTCAGGCTGATCGGCGCCGCCTATCTGATCTGGATGGGCGTGCAGATGTTTCGCGCCAAAGGCACACTGAACCCAGACGGATCGGCCAAGAAACCGCGCGGCGGCTTCTTCCTGCAGGGTTTCCTGGTGGCGATCTCCAATCCGAAGACGCTTGTGTTCTTCGGCGCCTTCTTCCCGCAATTCATCGCGCCGCAGGGCAACTACACGCTGCAGATCATGGTCATGGGCCTGACCGCGATGATCTTCGCCGCCCTGTCGGATTCCACCTACGCGCTTGCCGCAGGACGCGCCGGACGCATCCTGTCGGCCAGCCGCGTCAAGCTGATGTCCCGGATCAGCGGCAGCTTCCTGGTCGGCGGCGGGCTGTGGCTGGCGTTCTCGAAGGCGAAGTGAGCGCCTCCCCCTTCTCCCCTTTGTGGGAGAAGGTGGCCGCGAAGCGGCCGGATGAGGGGTGTTGGAAGAAATGAGACGGCGGCGATTTCAAGCCTATCGCCAAGCTGGAACACCCCTCATCCGTCTCGGCGCTTCGCGCCGATCCACCTTCCCTCACAAGGGGGGAAGGAAAGGGCGCTAAAGCCGCCCCAGCCTCTCCACCAGCAGCGCGAAGAACGCATCATGGTCGATGTCGCGCATCACCATGGCGTTCTTTTCGCGCTTGGTGACGCCCCACCAGTCGATCACCGTCATGCCCATGGTGAGCTCGGAGGAGGTCTCTACGCTGACGTTGCAGCGGCGGCCCTTGAACAGCTCCGGCTTGATCAGATAGGCGATCACGCACGGATCGTGCAGCGGCCCGCCGTCGGTGCCGTATTTTTCCTCGTCGTAGCGCTCGAAGAATTCCAGCATCTCGGCGGTCGCGGTGCCGACCTTGGTGCCGAGCTGGCGGAAGGCCTGCGTGCGCTTGGCCGAGGTCAGCGCCTTGTGGGTGACGTCGAGCGGCATCATGACGATCGGAATGCCCGACTTGAACACCACGTCGGCCGCCTGCGGATCGACATAGATGTTGAATTCGGCGGCCGGCGTGACGTTGCCGCCCTCGAAGAAGCCGCCGCCCATCAGCACGATTTCCTTGATGCGCGGCGCAATCCGCGGTTCGCGGATCAGCGCCAGGGCGATATTGGTGAGCGGCCCGAGCGGGCAGAGCGTGATCGTGCCGCTCTCCTCGCGCATCAGCGTCTCGACGATGAAGTCGACGGCGTACTGCTCCTGCAGCGGCATGGTCGGTTCCGGCAGTTGCGGTCCGTTGAGGCCGGTCTTGCCATGCACTTCCTCGGCGGTGACGAGTTCGCGCGCCAGCGGGCGGATGGCGCCGGCATAGACCTTGACGTCGGGCCGGCCGGCGAGCTCGCAGATCTTGCGGGCATTTTTCTCGGTGAGCTTCAGCGGCACGTTGCCGGCAACGGCGGTGATGCCGACGACCTCCAGCTCGGAGCTGCCGAGCGCCAGCAATATGGCGACGGCATCATCCTGGCCGGGATCCGTGTCGATGATGATCTTTCGTGACTGGGGCATTTCAATTCCTTTTT
This sequence comes from Mesorhizobium sp. WSM4884, assembly GCF_029625675.1. NCBI lineage: Bacteria > Pseudomonadati > Pseudomonadota > Alphaproteobacteria > Hyphomicrobiales > Phyllobacteriaceae > Mesorhizobium > Mesorhizobium sp. WSM4884. Next base: position 349,767 of record NZ_JARTVO010000003.1, on the reverse strand, counting down.
GGGGAGTCTTTTTGGGCGGGGTTTTGATGGCTTGAACTTGTTCGCGCGGCGGACCATATCAAGACCATCGGGAAAAATGCCATCCGGGTTTTTCCAGTTTATGTCGCTCTTGAGAGGACAGTGTAACATGAGCCGAATGACGCCCTTCTCCAGCCCGCTTCTCTTGGGCTTCGACGCCATGGAAAAGACGCTGGAGCGTCTGGCGAAGTCGGGCGACAGCTATCCTCCGTATAACATCGAGCGCCTGAGCGCCTCCGACAGTAATGCCGAGCGGCTGCGCATCACGCTTGCCGTGGCGGGTTTCGCCGAGAGTGATCTCGACGTCACCACGGAGGAAAACCAGCTGATCGTGCGCGGACGCCAGACCGACGACACCGAGCGCGAGTTCCTCCACCGCGGCATCGCCGCACGCCAGTTCCAGCGCTGCTTCGTGCTGGCCGACGGCATGCGGGTGATCGGCGCGGAGCTGAAGAACGGCCTTTTGTCGATCGATCTCGACCGTCCCGAGGCCGAACGGCTGGTACGGAAAATAAACATATCGGTGAAAGACTGATCTTCGCCGATGGCTCTAATGCGGGATGGCCGGAAGTGGCGTCTCGCGCCAAGGAGGCTTGAAAATGAACAGAATTGACGAAACTCTGACCATGACCAGCGGCGAATTCGCCCATCTCGGCGAAGGTTCGGTCGCTTACCTGAGGAAAGTATCGAGCGACGATCTGCGCGGCCGCTTCCCCGGCCTCGGCGAGATCGCGCCCGGCCTGGAACTGTGGGCGCTGTTTGCCGCCAACGGTCAGCCGATCCTGCTTTCCGATGCCCGTGACCGGGCGCTGGCGGGCGCGCTGGAGAATGATCTGACCACGGTCGCTATTCACTGACCTGGTCGTTCCCTGAATCGAAAAGGGCCGCCCCTGGCGGCCCATGAAGTTTTATCCCCAAAACAGGGCTTTATCCAAAGCTGGGCTTGAGAAGCTTCAGGCCGCGTGCGAGGCCTGGGTATCCGACAAGAGCGCGTGGATCGCCACGGCGTCGCGCGTCCCTCTGATCTTGGCCACAGTGTCGGCATCGCGCAGCACGCGCGCGATGCGCGACAGCGCCTTGAGATGGTCGGCGCCGGCGCCTTCGGGCGCAAGCAGCAGAAACACCAGATCGACCGGCTGGTCGTCGAGCGCCTCGAAATCGACCGGCATCTCCAGCCGGGCGAACACGCCCGCGATCCGCTTCACGCCGGCGAGCTTGCCGTGCGGAATGGCGATGCCGTTGCCGACACCGGTGGAGCCCAGCCGCTCACGCTGCAGGATGGTGTCGAACACCTCCCGCTCCGGAATCCCCGAAATCGCCGCCGCCCTCTCCGACAGCAATTGCAGAAGCTGCTTTTTGGAATTCGCCTTCAACGCCGGCATGATAGCCGAGACGCTGATGAGATCGCTGAGATCCATGCTTGAAAAATCCCTTGCTCGCCTGCCGCGCCGGTCGTCCCCCTTGCGCGGCCGGCTTTCTTTATCCCTGCGCGACTTTGGTCGTCGACGGATCGATCCAGCCGATGTTTCCATCCGGCCGGCGGTAGACGATATTGACATGGTCGTTTCCGGCGTTGCGGAAAACGAAAACCGGACTGTCCTTGGTGTCGAGCTCGATGACCGCCGACGCCACCGACATGGTGCGAAGCGTCACGGTCGATTCGGCGACGATGGCCGGGGCAAAATTCTCCGGGATTTCCTCGTCATCGTCGGCGAGTGGCTCCATCACGGTGTAGGCGATGTCGGTGGCTTCGCCATTGCCGTTGCCGGAACTGTGCGACTTCAGTCGGCGCTTGTAGCGCCGCAGTCGCGTTTCGAGGCGATCGGCGGCCGTCTCGAAGGCAAGCGTGGGATCCTGGGCGTCGCCGGTCGCCTGCAGGGAGGCACCGGAATCGAGACGGATCATGCAATCGGCCGAGAAACGCGACCCCGCCTTGATGACCGTTACATGTCCTGAAAAACCCCGATCGAAATACTTTTCGATGGCTTCGTTGACACGATCGTTGATGCGCGTACGAAACGCATCGCCGATGTCCATGTGTTTTCCCGAAATGCGCAGATTCATCTGAAAACTGACCTTCCTTGCTCAGGCTTCAAACTGTCCCGAGTTTATACCCGTGGTGCGCGCGCACAAGCTTTGCGGCGGGACGCGCGCCGATTTTAGACCCGAACTTTCCGGTTGATCACAAGTCGCCTTCTTGGCCGTCCGAGGCCTTGCTTTGACGGACCCATTCGCGAGCGGGCATCACGGCCCGGCTCATGCGGGCGGGCTTCTAGACACTTCATGGCAGCTTGTCAATGAAGCACGAAAACTGTGGAAATCCGCCATTCCTCAAGCCTGCCCCAAACTAGGTCAGGCCGGTTGAACATCAACTGCCCCTAGCGCCCGGCGTTGGCCAACGCCCGCTTCTCCCGGCGCCGCTGCACGGATGAAGGGATGTTCATGCCCTCCCGGTATTTGGCTACCGTGCGGCGGGCGATGTCGACGCCGTTCTCCCGCAGCATGTCGACGATGGCGTCGTCGGAAAGCACGTCGGCGGGCTTTTCCTCGTCGATCAGCTGCTTGATGCGGTCGCGCACGGCTTCCGAGGAATGGGCTTCGCCGCCTTCCGCGGAGGCGATCGAAGCGGTGAAGAAATAGCGCAATTCGAAGACGCCACGCGGCGTCAGCATATATTTGTTGGCGGTGACGCGGCTCACCGTCGATTCATGCATGCCGATGGCGTCGGCCACGGTGCGCAGGTTGAGCGGTTTGAGATGCCGCACGCCATGGACGAGGAACGCATCCTGCTGGCGCACGATCTCCGAGGCCACTTTCAGGATGGTTTTCGCCCTCTGGTCGAGGCTGCGCGTCAGCCAGTTGGCGTTCTGCAGGCATTCGGCCAAAAAGTCCTTCTCCGCCTGGTCCTTGGCATGGCTGGAGACGCGGGCAAAGTAGACATTGTCGACCAGAACGCGCGGCAGCGTATCGGGATTGAGCTCCACGGCCCAGCTGCCGTCGGCGGCCGCCCGTACCTCGACATCGGCGACGATGGCGTCGCTCGCCCCGCCCGAAAACGCCGTGCCGGGCCGCGGATCGAGCGCCCGGATCTCGGCCAGCATGTCGAGAAGATCTTCCTCGTCGACGCCGCAGATGCGCTTCAGCGTCTGGAAATCTCGCCGCGCGAGAAGCTCGAGATTGGCCACCAGCGCCTTCATCGCCGGATCGAGCCGGTCGCGTATGGCAAGCTGCAGCGACAAGCACTCGGCGAGATCGCGGGCAAATAGGCCGGCCGGCTCAAAGGTCTGGCAGACCTCCAGCGCGTGCGCCACGGCCGCATTGTCCGCGCCCAGCCGCGCGGCGATTTCTTTCAGGTCGGCACGCAGATAGCCGGCCTCGTCGAGGCTGTCGGCGAGCTCACCTGCGATCAGGCGTTCGGCAGGGTTGGGGAAGGCCATCGCGATCTGTTCGCCGACATGTTCGCGCAGCGTCACGATCGTCGCGGCCATCTCGCCGACATCGAAGCCTTCCGCCGATGCGCCGGCGGCGCTGCCTCCGGACGCCGACTTCCATTGCGCCGTCAGGTCCGGCCCCAGCCTCTCGCTCGTGCCGGGATCGTCGGGAAACAGGTTTTCCAGCGAAGAGTCGAGCTTTTCCGAGATCGCCTCGGCGCTCCATTCCGTCTCGCCTTCGAACCAATCGCCCCCGGCGGCCGGTTCCGGCGCGGTCTCGTTCTTCTGCGGCTGGTCGCCGCCGGTCTCATCCTGCGGCTCGGCCCGCTCCAACAGCGGATTGCGCTCGATTTCCTCGTCGATGAAGCGTTCGAGCTCGACATGGGTGAGCTGCAGCAGCCGGATCGACTGCATCAGCTGGGGCGTCATCACCAGCGACTGGGACTGTCTGAGCTGCAGTTTGGCCGCCAGCGCCATGGTGGGATTCAAACGCCTCGTCTACGCATCGAACTGAAGGTTTTTCGGTCGGGCATAGAAACTGGCCCGGCTTTTGCTTGTCAAGGAAAACGCTAGCAGGAAGGGTTTACCGGAGCGTTATCCGGGGCGGAATTGGCAGGAAACCGGAAAAAATCAGCGAGAAATTGCGACAGAACCGGAATTTCACGCCTAGAGCGTGATCCCGAACCGAAGGACCGCGCATGGAGCGAACCTGAAAGATCGCGACGCGCTTTAGAGCGTGAACCCCTCGCCGAGATAGAGACGCCGAACATCGGCATTGGCGACGATCTCGTCGGCGCGGCCATGCGTCAGCACTTGGCCGGCATGGATGATGTAGGCGCGGTCGATCAGACCGAGCGTCTCGCGCACATTGTGGTCGGTGATCAGCACGCCGATGCCGCGCGCGGTGAGATGGCGGACAAGCTGCTGGATGTCGGCGACCGCGATCGGATCGATGCCGGCGAAGGGCTCGTCAAGCAGCATGTAGGCCGGCCGCGTCGCCAGCGCCCGCGCGATCTCGAGACGCCGCCTTTCGCCGCCCGACAGCGACATCGACGGCGCCTTGCGCAGATGGCTGATGTGGAATTCCTCGAGCAGCTCGTCGAGCGTGCGCTCGCGTTCCTTGCGGCTCTTTTCCACCACTTCCAGAACGGCGCGAATGTTCTGCTCGACATTGAGGCCGCGGAAGATCGACGCTTCCTGCGGCAGATAGCCGATGCCGAGGCGGGCGCGGCGGTACATCGGCATCGAGGTGACGTCGAAGCCGTCGATCTCGATTGTGCCTTCGTCCACCGGCACGAGACCGGTGACCATGTAGAAACAGGTCGTCTTGCCGGCGCCGTTGGGGCCGAGCAGGCCGACAGCCTCTCCGGCGCGCACGCCAAGCGTTACGCCGCTCACCACCTTGCGGCCCTTATAGCTTTTGGTCAGGCCCTTGGCGATCAGGGTGCCTTTGAACTTCGCCTTGTCGACGCCGACCGTTGCCGGCGCGGACGGTTTTGCGGCCGCCCGTCCCGGAAGACGAGCCAGCAGCGACGATACGCCGGCCATTAGTTGTTCGACGCTCCCTGCTGCTGCTCTCCTTGCTTCTGGGGTTTGAACGACATGATGACGCGAGGACAACCTTCGACATTGCCGAGGCCACTTTTCATCTGCACGGTGAGCTTGCAGCCCTTGAGCACGTTGTCGCCCTGCGACAGCACCACTTCCTTGCCTTTTAGCACCAGCACCTGCGTCTTCATGTCGAATGTACCGGTGTCGCCGGTGGCGATCTGGTCGTTCGATTTGATATAGACTTTGTTCTCGACCACGAGGTGGTCGATGTTGGCGGCACCGGTCATCGCCGACGCGCCGGCCGCCGCGCCTTTGGGGGCGTTGGCATCCTTGACGTAGTAGACCGTCATCTTGCCGGACTTGAGCAGGGTCGGGCCTTGATTGACCGTCACATTGCCGCTGAAGACGGCCATGCTGTCGGCTTGACGAACCTCGAGCTTGTCGCTTTCGATCTGGATCGGCTGGTCGCCCGACAATTTCAGCCCGGGGATCTGACTGCTCGCGCTTGACTGCGCAAACGAATTCGCCGTTCCCAGCAACAGCAGTGCGGAGGCTGCGCCCAGAAGCCACGCGGATTTACTGCGACGCATTCTCTTCTCCACTCTTAACCCCCGCCGCCTTCAGAGCGGCCGGATCGATGTTGACGCGCACACGGTTCTCGAAGACCACGACCTTGCCGTTCTCTTCCACCGACATCGAGTCGGCAGTGATGCGCGATCCGCCGCGGCTGACATCGACCGGATTGCTCGTCTTCATAGAGCCTTTGCCCATGTCTAGGAAGACCGATTTGAACTTGGCCACCATGCCGTCGGTGGTGGTCACCGAGACATCGCTGGTCAGGTCCATCGTGTTGGCGCCGCGATTGTAGATGCCATGCCCGGCATCGACCGCGACGACATTGTCGCTGGCGACGGGCAATTTGGCGTTGATGCCTTCGAGGTCGATGATGTCCTGCTTGCCGACATCCTGCGTCGCCCGGGTCGCCGTCAGCGAATAAGGCAGCTTCTGCTTGGTGAAGCCGTTGAGCTTGGGATTGGCCATCACCAGCTTGCCGTCCGAAAAGGCGGTGCCATCGGCCTGCACCGAGACCGAAACCGGCGCGGCGAGATAGGAATAGACCGGAAAGGCGACCGCTATTGCCGCCGCGAGCAGCGGCACCGCGAACTTCAGCACCCGCACGCGGCGCGAATGCCGTTGCGCGCGGTCGAACGCGTCGCCGCGCGTGCCGCTTTCGCCAGCGGCAGCCGACACCATTTCGGCATCGCTCGTTTCGTCAGATCGCGCCAACATGACTGTTTTCTAATGAGCCCTCGCCCCGCCAAACACCGCTTATAGGTGGTATGCCGGCCCCCGCAAGCAAGCACAAGCGGAGGAAAACTGCAAAAATGTGACGGCTACTACCGCACGACTAAGAGGAATTCGGCTGAACTGCCAGCCTTTCATAGCAGATAGGGCCCGGCTGCGTTAATTTTTCGTGAGGTCGCCGTCAACGTCCATCGCCGGGATCGCGACCGGCAGGAAACGGTAGCCGCGCGTGGGCGCTTGCTTTAAAAGCGTCTTTTCCCACCGATTGTGAGGCTGACAATGGCAATGAGAGCCGACGACCTGATCGACCGCCGCCGCTTGCGCCGCAAGCTGACGTTCTGGCGCGTGGCCGCGTTTGTGGTTCTGGCGGCGGCGCTGATCGCCTTTTCGGCATGGGTCTATGACGAGGATTTTGCCGGCCAGGCGGTCGATCACATCGCCAAGGTCAAGGTCGAAGGGACCATCACCGAGGACGAGGAGCTGATCAAAAGGCTGGAGACGATCCGCAAATCGCCGACCGTGAAAGGTGTCATCCTGTCGATCGATTCGCCCGGAGGCACCACGGTCGGCGGCGAGTCGATCTATGAGGAAGTGCGCAAGCTTGCCGCCGACAAGCCGGTGGTGGCCGAAGTCGGCACGCTGGCGGCATCGGCCGGCTACATGATCGCAAGCGCGGCGGACCACATCGTTGCCCGTCAGACCTCGATCGTCGGCTCGATAGGCGTGCTGATCCAGTATCCCGATGTCAGCGGCCTGATGGACAAGCTCGGCATCAAGCTCGAGGAAGTGAAATCCTCGCCGCTCAAGGCTTCGCCCTCGCCTTTCAAGCCGACCAATGACGACGAGCGCGCCATGGTGCGCAAGCTCATCCTCGACAGCTATGACTGGTTCGTCGGCATCGTCGCCGAGCGGCGCAAAATGACGCATGAGCAGGCGCTGGCGCTGGCCGACGGTTCGATCTTCACCGGCCGCCAGGCACTCGGCAATCACCTTGTCGACGCGGTCGGCGGCGAGACCGAGGCGATCGGCTGGCTGGCGACCAAGGGCGTCGACAGCAAGCTCAAGGTCGTCGAATGGAAGAACACAGAGGGGCGCGGCTACCTGTTTTCGAGGAGTATGACCAAAGCCGTCGCCAGCGCGCTCGGCCTGCCGGACGCCGGCGCCGATATCATTCACGAGCTTGGCGCCGACCGCTTGTTTCTTGACGGTCTCGTTTCAGTCTGGCACCCTTGACAAGTCGTTGGGACGAGCCAAAAAAGCAATAAAATCATCCTGATAATTTGACCGCAGTGGTTTACGGGGAACGTTCTCATGATCAAATCCGAACTTGTGCAGATCATTGCTGCACGCAACCCGCATCTTTTCCTGCGCGACGTCGAAAACATCGTCGGCGCCATCTTTGACGAGATCACCGACGCGCTTGCCGAAGGCAACAGGGTCGAGCTGCGCGGTTTCGGTGCCTTTTCGGTGAAAAACCGCCCCGCCCGCACCGGCCGCAACCCGCGCACCGGCGAATCCGTCGAGGTCGAGGAGAAGTGGGTGCCGTTCTTCAAGACCGGCAAGGAGTTGCGCGAAAGGCTGAACGGCGGCAAATAGGCGCCGCGCCGGCGGGTCGAAACGACGTCTGGGCGCTCAAAGCATGTCTCCCGGAAGTGGAGACCGGTTTCGGGACAAGGACATGCGCGCTTCAAACTGCCTCTCCATGGAGATCTGATGTTCAATCGCTTCGTGCTCGTCGTGGTCTTCGTGCCGCTGGCCATCATCCTGATTGCGCTTGCCGTCGCCAACCGCGGGCCGGTCGCCTTCACGCTCGACCCGTTCCATCCCGGCAATCCGGCGCTGACGCTGAACTGGCCGCTTTTCATCTTCCTGTTCCTGGCTCTAGCCGTCGGCATGGTCGTCGGCAGCATGGCGACCTGGGTGAAGCAGGGCCGCTACCGTAAGCTGGCGCGCCAGCGTGGTCTGGAGGCCGAGAGCCTGCGCCAGGCCGTGAGCCGCGCACCCGAAGCACCGAAAGGGCCGGCACTGCCCAAGCCGACGAACTGAACAGCGTGCCGTTACGGAGCCTTCAATGTTGACCATTTCGGCCGCCGAGGTCGATCAGGCGCTCTCCTTTGCCGGGCTGGTCGAGACGCTGCGCACCGCCTTCCGCGACGGCGCCGTGCAACCAGTGCGCCACCATCATGCGGTCGAGCGGCCGGACGGCGCCGCCTCGACGCTGCTGCTGATGCCGGCCTGGACCGATTTCAACGCCGCCGGCACCTCGGCGGGCGGCCACATCGGCGTCAAGATCGTCACCGTGTCGCCGGACAACAACGCCATCGGCAAGCCGGCGGTGATGGGCCTCTATCTGCTGCTTGACGGCGTGACCGGCGAGCCGGAAGCACTGATCGACGGCCAGCGGCTGACCCAATGGCGCACCGCTTGTGCCTCGGCGCTTGCCGCCTCCTATCTCGCTCGCGAGGATGCCTCGCGGCTGCTGGTAGTAGGCGCCGGCGCGCTGTCAACCTTCCTCGCCAAAGCGCATTCGGCGGTGCGGCCGATTAAGTCCATCCGCATCTGGAACCGCACGCCGGCCAATGCCGAAAAGGTAGCAAGCGCATTGCGTGCCGAAGGTCTCCCGGCGAATGCGGCCGGCGATCTCGAAGCCGAGCTCGGTGAGGCCGACATCGTGTCCTCGGCCACCATCTCGACTACACCTCTGATCAAGGGCGCGCTGCTGAAGCCGGGCGCCCATGTTGACCTGGTCGGCGGCTTCACGCCGCAGATGCGCGAAAGCGACGATGACGCGATTTCCCGCGCCCGCGTCTATGTCGACACCCGCGCCGGCGCCACCAAGGAGGCCGGCGACATCGTCCAGCCGCTGGCCTCCGGCGTGCTGAAGCCGGAAGCGATCGTCGCCGACCTGCATGAGCTGGCGCGCGGTGAGAAAGCCGGCCGGCAGAGCGACGCCGAGATCACGCTGTTTAAGTCGGTCGGCGCCGCGCTCGAGGACCTCGCCGCCGGCATCGCCGTCTACAAGGCGCTCAGTGCAAGGCAATAGGGGAATAGGGGAATAGGGCAATAAGGCAGTATGTGAACTGCCGGCTTACTGCCTTACTGCCTTACTGCCTTACTCACTCGGCCAGTAGACACGCAGCCGATGACCATCCGGATCGAGCGCGACGAAGGTGCGGCCGAAATCCATATCGGTCGGCGCCTGCAGGATTTCCAGGCCGCGTCCAGTCCAATCGGAATGTGCGGCGTCGACCGCAGCCGCGTTGTCGACAGCAAGCACCAGCTCGCCGCCTCCGCCCGCCGCGGCTGCCGCCGGTTCGACGGTGTGTCGCGACCAAAGGCCGAGCTTGAAGCCTTTGTCGAGCACGAACATGACATAGGTGGGCGAGGACTCGACCGGCTCGCGCCCGAGCAGCGAAGCGTAGAACGCACCGCTCCGTTCCGGGCTATCGACATAGAGGATGACGAAATTGGGTGTGGTCATGTCTGATCTCCAAGATGTTTAAACCTTGGTGACCCTAGACGACACCGCTGTCAGATTCTGGCAGCAGCTATCAACCGGCGGAGTCTCCCGGCGCGTTCCGGCCCGGTTTGTCGAGCGTCGTCCGCCATTCCTTGAGCATTGCCTGGCGACGGCGCGGATAACGGATATCGGTGACGGCGAGGCGAGACATGCGGTCGGTGCGGAAATGCCGGAAATCCTGGCGCATCTCGCACCACGCCACCATAACCCGCACCTTTTCGAAGAAACCGAGCGCGAACGGCCAGACCACGCGCTCCGACGCGGCGCCGTCGGCGTCGCGGTAAAGGAAGCCGAGCTTGCGCTCGTTGCGGATCGCCTGCCGAACCACCCCAAGGTCGATCGCCTCGACACCCACCGAACCCGGCCCGACCAGCAGTGTCGTGGCATCGAGATCCTCGCGCAGATCGTCCGGCAGTACTGCCGCGATCTTCGACAGCGCGTTCGCCGCGGCCGCGGCCAGCCGCGTGTCCGGCTGTTTTGCCACCCAGCGCGAGCCAAGCACGATCGCCTCGATCTCCTCGTCTGTGAACATCAGCGGCGGCAGCATGAAGCCGGGCTTCAGCACATAACCCAGGCCCGCCTCGCCTTCGATCGTTGCGCCCTGGCCCTGCAGCGTCGCGATATCCCGATAGAGCGTGCGGATCGACACGCCCATCTCGCCGGCAAGCGCGCGGCCACTGACCGGCCGGCGGTGGCGGCGCAGGATCTGGATCAGGTCGAGCAGGCGTTCGGAGCGGGACATGATCGGAGATTTGCCTGTTTCAACCGCGAGGTCCATTGCATTGCGACTGAACGGCGCCCGACCATCTTGTTGCGAAGGCGGAGGCCCTATGCCAAAAGCGGCCTGCCGTTCCGGAGATTTTTCTTGAAGTCCTTTCGCGACCGAAACCGCGACAACCGCCCTCGCCAGCCAGCGAAATCCGGCCCCGGCCAGCTGCCGCGCGGAATTGGCACCTCGCCCGCCAATCGCCAGGACCAGAAACCAGCGCCGCGTCCTCTTGCGCGCCGCGAGGGTCCGCTGCCCGCCGAGCGTCTGCCGCTGATCCTCGAGGTCCCGCCGAATGCCGAGTACGCGCTGCTGGACAGCGGCGCCGGAGAGAAGCTGGAGCGGTACGGCCCCTACCGCATCGTGCGTCCGGAAGGTCAGGCGATCTGGCAGCGAGCGCTTCCCGCGAAGGAATGGGAGCGCGCCGACGCCATCTTCACCGGCGACACCGACGAAGAAGGCATCGGCCGCTGGCGTTTTCCAAAAACGCCGCTCGGCGAAACCTGGCCGATGAAACATGACGGCATCGACTATCTCGGCCGCTTCACCTCGTTCCGCCATGTCGGCGTCTTTCCCGAGCAGGCCTCGCACTGGGACCACATGGCTGGGCTGATCGCGGCGGCCAGGCGTCCGATCAAGGTGCTGAACCTGTTCGGCTATACCGGGCTTGCCTCGCTGGTGGCGGCGCGCGCCGGCGCCGAGGTCACCCATGTCGACGCCTCGAAGAAGGCGATCGGCTGGGCGCGCGAGAACCAGGAGATGGCCGGCCTCTCCGACAAGCCGATCCGCTGGATCGTCGAGGATGCGGTGAAATTCGCCGAGCGCGAGGAGCGCCGCGGCAGCCGCTACGACATCGTCCTGTTCGACCCGCCCGCCTATGGCCGCGGTCCAAAAGGCGAGGTCTGGCAATTGTTCGAGGACCTGCCGGGCCTCGCCGATCTCTGCCGTTCGATCCTGACGCCGAAGCCGATTGCCGTGGTTCTCACTGCCTATTCGATCCGGGCTTCCTTCTTTGCGATCCATGCGCTGATGCGCGATACCTTCGCCGGCATGGGCGGCACGGTCGAGTCCGGTGAGCTGATCATCCGCGAGAAATCGGCCGGCCGCGCGCTGTCGACCTCGCTATTCTCGCGCTGGGTGGCTTGAAATGGTCGCTTACGACGGACATCGGCCGGTCGGCCAGGTCAAGGAAGTCACCAGCCTCGCCAATCCGCTGGTCAAGGACATCAAGGCGCTGGCGCTGAAGAAATTCCGCGACCAGCAGAACGCCTTCATGGCCGAAGGGCTGAAGCTTATCATCGACGCGCTCGATCTCGGCTGGTCGATCAGGACACTGGTCTTCGCCAAGGCCGGACGCGGCAACGCGGCGATAGAAAAAGTCGCGGCGCGCACGGTCGCCGCCGGCGGCACCGTGCTCGAGGTCTCGGAAAAGGTGCTGGCCGCGATCACCCGCCGCGAAAACCCGCAGATGGTCGTCGGCGTCTTCGCGCAGCAGACGCTGCCGCTAAAAGGTATCCGTGCCACGGACGGCGACGTCTGGGTCGCGCTCGACCGCGTGCGCGATCCCGGCAATCTCGGCACCGTGATCCGCACCGTCGATGCCGTCGGCGCCAAGGGCATCATCCTGGTCGGCGACACCACCGACCCATTCTCGCTGGAGACGGTGCGCGCCACCATGGGCTCGATCTTCGCCGTGCCGGTCGCCAAGGCGACGGAGCAGGCCTTTCTCGCCTGGCGGCGCGACTTTCCGGGCCTCGTCGCCGGCACGCATCTCAAGGGCGCGGTCGACTACCGCTCGGTCGACTTCTCCCGGGGCCCGGTGCTGCTCCTGATGGGCAACGAGCAACAGGGGCTACCCGACAGCCTCGCCGAGAGCTGCGACCGGCTGCTCAGGATCCCGCAGGCCGGCCGCGCCGATTCGCTCAATCTGGCGGTTGCCACAGGCGTGATGCTGTTCGAGATCCGGCGCGGCGCGCTGAAGCTCGACCCCGCCACCGACGCGCGATGAGGACTTCTAAGTGAAATCATGGTCTCCTTACGCCCTTCTGGTCGTTGTCGCCATCGCGCTCGATCAGTGGATCAAGCAGGTGGTCGAGAACGGTCTCGCCTTCCAGGAAAAGGTCGATCTCCTGCCGTTCCTGGCGCTGTTCCGCACCTACAACACCGGCATCGCCTTCTCGATGTTCTCCTCCTTCGGTGATACCGGCCTGGTGGTCATCGCAGCGCTCGTCGTCGCCTTCGTGCTCTATCTGGCCGTGCGCACGCCCACCGGCCACGTCATTGCCCGGATCGGCTTTGCCCTGATCGTCGGCGGCGCGCTCGGTAATCTTATCGACCGCGCCGTCTACGGCCACGTCATCGACTACATCCTGTTCCACACGCCAGTCTGGTCCTTCGCGGTGTTCAATCTCGCCGACGCCTTCATTTCCATGGGCGCGACACTAGTTGTCTTCGACGAGCTGATCGGCTGGCGGGAAACCAAACCTCAGGACCCGAGCAATTGACCTCGAGCTGCCATCGCCCCAAAGTCGACCCCAAGGCAATTCCAAGGAAAACGTGCAGCAGTTTTCCACCCGCAGCCGCATGAACAAATCGCCAGAACCGAGGAGACAAAAGTGTCCGATACCTTCAAAGCCATCCTCGTTTCGCGCGATGCCGAGAAGAAGCAATCGGTCGAGGTCGTCGACCTCACCGAAGCCGAGCTGATGGAAGGCGATGTCACCGTCGCCGTCGAGGCGACGACGGTGAATTACAAGGATGGACTGGCCATCACCGGCAAGGCGCCCGTTGTGCGCCGCTGGCCGCTGGTGCCCGGCATCGATTTCGCCGGTACCGTCATCTCCTCTTCCCATGCCGACTGGCGCAAGGGCGACAAGGTCATCCTCAACGGCTGGAGCGTCGGCGAGACGCATTACGGCGCCTATGCCGGACGCGCTCGCGTCAATGGCGACTGGCTGGTGCCGTTGCCCGAAGGCATGAGCCCGCATGATGCGATGGCCGTCGGCACCGCCGGCTATACCGCGATGCTCGCCGTCATGGCGCTGGAGCGGCACGGCATCGTTCCGGATCGTGGGCCGGTGGTGGTGACGGGCGCCGCCGGCGGCGTCGGCTCGGTCGCCATCTCGATCCTCTCCACCCTCGGCTACCATGTCATCGCCTCCACCGGGCGCAATGCCGAAAGCCCCTATCTGATCGACCTCGGTGCGGCCGAGGTGATCTCGCGTGAGGAACTCAGCCAGCCGGCCAAGCCGCTTGCCAAGGAACGTTGGGCCGGCGGGGTGGACTCCGTCGGCACCCACACGCTGGCCAACGTGCTGTCGATGACGTCCTATGGCGGCGCGATCGCAGCTTGCGGCCTGGCCGGCGGCATGGACCTGCCCACGAGCGTCGCGCCCTTCATTCTGCGCGGGGTCTCGCTGCTCGGTATCGATTCCGTCATGGCGCCAAAACCGGTCCGCCTCGAGGCGTGGCGCCGCATCGGTACCGATCTCGACTTGAAGAAGCTGTCGACCTTGTCGCGGTCTATCGGCTTCGACGGCATCATCGGCGCCGCGCGCGACATCGTCGACGGCAAGATCAGGGGCCGCGTGGTCGTGGATATGTAGTGCAATTCCAGGAAGTGTTCGGCGGTTTTCCGTCCGGAATTGCACTAAACCAAAGCAAAACCCGCGGGAATCCACGCTAAAACCTAAAATTCGAACGATCCGCCGCAGTCTTCCATAATCTCTGTCTGGCAAGGTTTCCGCATGTTCGCGGACTCCGAAATCAGGAAGGGCAGCAAGGCCGCAGGCGATGACGGGCTGGACCTCGGCGCGCCGAAGCGGCAGCTGCTTGCCGCGCCGCCGCTGGTCCCGACATTGCCGGCAGACAACCGTGAAGGCCTGCCGTTCCTGATGATCGTCGCCATCGCCGTGCTGGCCGGGCTGGCGCATCTCACCGGCGCACCGGCCTTCATCACCATCGGCCTCCTGGCGACGGGCCTCGGCGGCCTCGCCATGCATCTGCGCAACCGGCGCACCGAGCGTCGCGCCGCGGCGCTTCTCGATGAGACCGCCGCCCGCAGCCGCGCCGAGATCGAGACGCTCGCCGACCGCATGTGGGAGATGCAGGAGAGCGAGGAGCGTTTTCGCGGCCTGATCGATGCCCTCGGCGATCTCGTCGTCCATCGCGATCGCGACGGTCACATGGTCTACGCCAACAAGGTGTTCGCCTCGCTCGTCGGCACCGACCAGCGCGACCTCGCCGGCAAGACGCTTTCCGAACTCGGCATAGACGTCGGCGTCGTGCCCGATGCCGCCTTCTCGGACCATGAATGCCTGAGCTCCACCGATGTCGCCATCCGAACACCGAATGGGCCGCGCTGGTTCTCCTGGATCGAGCTCTCGGTGCGCGACAAGGATACGGGCGCGGTGTCGCACCGGGCGATCGCCCGCGACATCACCGCCCGCAAGCGCGCTGAATCCTCGCTGATCACCGCCCGCGAGCGGGCCGAATATGCAAGCCAGGCCAAGTCGCGCTTCCTCGCCACGGTGAGCCACGAGATCCGCACGCCGATGAACGGCATCATGGGAATGGCGAAGCTGCTTGCCGACACCGACCTTTCGCCCGAGCAGCGCACCTATGTCGGCGCCGTCTCCACATCGGCGAGCGCGCTGCTGGCCCTGATCGAGGATCTGCTCGACTATTCCAAGATCGAGGCCGGCCGCTTCGACCCCGAGCCGCAGCCGACCTCGCTGCGCGAGATCGCCGACAACATCATCGAGCTCCTGGCGGCGAAGGCCTTCTCCAAGAACATCGGGCTCGGCTGCTATGTCGAGCCCGATGTGCCGCAGATGATCACCGCCGACCCGGGCCGGGTGCGCCAGGTGCTGCTCAACCTCATCGGCAACGCCGTCAAGTTCACCGATGCCGGCGGCGTGCTGCTCACCGTCGCGCGGGCCCGCTCCGAGACCACCGATCGCATCTGCTTCACCATCGCCGACACGGGTCCCGGTCTGCGCGAAGAGGACATGGAGCGCATCTTCGAGGAATTCGAACAATCCGACGGCACCTCGACCAGGGTGCATGGCGGCGCGGGTCTCGGTCTTGCTATCTCGAAGCGCCTGGTGATCGCCATGGGCGGCACGATCTCGGTTTCGAGCCGGCTCGGCGAAGGGTCCGAATTCGTCTTCGACATCCCGGCCACGGCGGCAACCGAGCCGCCGCCGCATCGCCAGAACATCCTCTCGGACCGGCGCGCGGTGATCGTGTCGAAGAACGCGGTCGAGGCCGATGCCATCGCCCGCGCCATCCGCGCTCACGGCGGCGCCGTCGAGATCGCAGCGACGCCCAGTCAGGCCGCCCAATACGCGGCCGGCTGCAACGTGCTTCTGATCGATGCCGCGCTTGAAAACAGCGACGGTCGTCTGCTCAAGCGCCTGCGCGAGAGCGGCTTTGACGATTGCGAGGCAATCACCCTGATCGCTCCGACCGATCGCGGCATGCTTGGCGAATTCCGCGCCAACGGCTACGCGACGTTTCTCGCCCGGCCGGTGCGCGGCGAAACGCTGCTGCGTGTGCTGTTGACCAGCCATGTGTCGGCACCTGCCGAGCCGCGACCGGAACCGCGCGGCGCCGCGTCCGTTCGCCGCCGTGACCAGGGTCTGTCCGTGCTGATCGCCGAGGACAATGACATCAACGCCATGCTTGCCCGCGCCACGCTGCTGAAGGCCGGGCACCGCGTCAAGATCGTCGGCAACGGCAAGGCCGCGGTCGAAGCCGTCACCGACGCAGGCCTCAAGCATCGCTTCGACGTGGTCCTGATGGACCTGCACATGCCGGTGATGGACGGGCTGGATGCGATCGCCGCCATCCGCCGCCATGAGGAGGCGCTTGCCGTGCAGCCGGTCCCGATCATGGTTCTTTCCGCCGACAGCCAGGAAAAGACGCGCCATACCGTTCTGGCCCACGGCGCCAGCGGCTTCGTCACCAAGCCTCTCGACCCCGATGCGCTCGTCCAGGCCGTCGAGGGTCAGGCTGCTGCGTAACGATTTTTTTAGACTTTCTCGAACGCCTTGGAATGCTTGGCTTTGGTGGCAATAAGATAGCCGGTTGAGGGTATTGCCCAGCCGACGAAGTATTGCCGGGCTCGCCGTATCACGGTACTGTCACAATCCTGTTGCACCTACACCGTATCCCCGTGCCAAGAGGGATGGCTCGAAGGAGAATCACTCGTGCATACAGTCATGCCTGAATGCGACACTCGGCCGAACGCCAGCGGCGCCTTGCTCGCCGCGCGTACTGTCGATGCTGTCGCAAGCGGCGCACCGCTGGGCCGGATCGGCAACCTTGAAGTGCGGCTCGCCCGCAACGAGGCCGAGATCGCCGCCGCCCAGGAAGTGCGCTACCGGGTATTTTATGACGAGCTTGGCGCAAGGAAGGATCTGTTCCAGGCGCAGGACCGGCGCGATGCCGACCGTTTCGACCCGCTCTGCGACCATCTTCTGGTTTTCGACACCGCGCTTCCCGGTCCCGAGCATCGCCGCATCGTCGGCACCTACCGCCTGCTGCGGCAGGAGATCGCCACGGCCGCTGGCGGCTTCTATTCCGAAGGCGAGTTCGAACTGACCAAGCTGGTGGCGCGCCATCCGGGCCAGCGCTTCCTCGAGCTCGGCCGCTCCTGCGTGCTGCCGGAATACCGTTCCAAGCGGACCATCGAGGCGCTCTGGCAAGGCATCTGGGCCTATATCAACCACTACGGAATCGGCGTGATGACCGGTTGCGCGTCCTTCCATGGCATAGTGCCGGCGGCGCATGCGGAGGCGCTCACCTATCTCGCCCACCACTGCCGCACCGATCAGGCCTGGGACGTTCGGGCGGTGGCCGGCCGCTACTGCTCGATGGACCTGATGCCGATCGAGGCTGTCAACGCCAAGGCCGCGATCGCCGCCATGCCGCCGCTGGTGAAAGGTTACCTGCGCGTCGGCGCCCGCATCGGCGACGGCTGCGTCATCGACCACGAGTTTTCGACGGTCGATGTTTTCGTCGTCATGCCGGTCAAGGAAATCGGCGCCCGCTACGTCAACTACTATGGCGGTGAAGGCCAGCGCTTCGCGGCGTAACGAGTGAATGGTAAATAGTGAATGGTGAATGGTAGGAAGTAGCGGGCTGCGACGGCACTGAGGCTTTCTATTCACTATTCACTATTCACTATTAACTATTCACCATTCACCACTCCTCACGGAATATCCTCCGGCCTCCGGCCGGGCCGGCTTTTGTACGCAGGAAACGACCAGCCGAATTTGAGCGCACCGCCGCGCACCAGGAAGGCGGCCGCGAAGCCGAGCAGGCTGGACGGCAAGGCCGGCAGTCCGGCAAGGTCGCCGAGCGTGAAGAGCGCGGCGCCGGCAAGCGCCGCCGTGACATAGATTTCGGGCCTCAGCAGCACGGAAGGCTCCCCGGCAAGCAGGTCGCGCAATATGCCGCCGAAGGTCGCGGTGAGCACTCCGGTGATCACGGACACGACCGGCGAGCCGGTGATTGCCAGGCCCTTTGCGGCCCCCATCACCGCGAAGGCGGCAAGCCCGATCGCATCGAGCCAGAGCAGCAGCTTGTAGCGGGATTCGACGCGGTGGGCGCTGAAGAAGACAAGCACCGCCACCAAGGCGCAGATCAGCACATAACCGCTATTGGCGACCCAGAACACCGGCAGGTTGAGGATGACGTCGCGCAGCGTCCCGCCGCCGATGCCGGTGACGCTCGCCAGGAACAGGAAACCGATGATGTCGAGCTCCTTTCGCGACGCGGCAAGCGCGCCCGTCGCCGCGAAGACCGCGACGCCGGCATAGTCGAGCAGCTCGATGGGATTCATGAGGGTAAGGGAGTAAAGCAGTAAGGGAGTAGGTGAGTAGGGACTATAAATAGCATAAGCCGCATCAAATGTACGGCCGCCATTCCTACTCCCTTACTGCCCTACTCCCTTACTCCCCTAATCACGCATCCTTCTCGGCCTGCTCGTTCACCGGGCCCGGCTCGACCTTCGCCTCGGCGGCCGTCTTCGGTCCGCCCTTGGAGACGCCGACCATCGCGGGCCGCAGCACCCGATCGCCGATCGAATAGCCGGGTTGCACCACCTGGACGACGGTGCCGGCCGGAACGTCGGCGTTGGGCACCTCGAACATCGCCTGGTGGAAGTTCGGGTCGAACTTCTCGCCTTCCGGCGCGAGCTTCTTCACGCCGTGCCGCTCGAGCGCCGCCAGCATGGCGCGCTCGGTGAGGTCGACTCCCTCGATCAGCGCCTTGAAGCCGGCGTCGCCTCCGGCCTTTGCCTCGGCCGGAATGGCATCCAGCGCGCGGCGCAGATTGTCCGAGACCGACAGCATGTCGCGCGCGAAATTGGCGACCGCGTAAGTGCGCGCGTCATGCACGTCGCGCGCGGTGCGGCGCCGCAGGTTCTCCATTTCGGCCGCTGCGCGCAGCGCGCGGTCCTTCAGTTCCTCGTTTTCCTTCAGCAGCCGCACAAGCGCCTCATAGTCGCCGTCGACGCCGCCTTCCGCACGTTCGCCGGAAGCTTTGGCGCCGGAAGTCTGGTTGGCTTCGATTTCCTCGGGCGCGCGTTCGTCTTTTGCCTGGTCGCTCATCGCCGTTTCCCGTAATTCGGATTGGTTTGGATTTGCGCCCGATATCGAGGTTTAAGGGTCAAAAATCAAGGGGCAAGCACCGGCTGCCGCCCTCCTCGGGCCGTTCGAAATTAATTCAAACTTTACCGTACCGGGCGTCTTCGCTTGCCCTTGGGGACAGGTACGGGAACCATTGCCGGGCTGGAGGAGTTTCGAAGCCGACACAGGATTTTTGGGATCATGAAGGGCAACAACGGCGACAGGCGCGCCAGGCTCGCCAACGATATCAGGCGGCAAGTCGGCACGGAAGCAACGAAGCGCTTTCTGCGCACGCTGCCGGTATTTCGCCTGGAAAAAGAGGTGCCAAAGCGGCTTACGGACCTGCTCGACCGCTTGGACGGGGCGGAAGCGGATAAGGCGGGCGGCGCGCGGCGTCACTAGGGCAATTCCAGGAAAACGGTCTTCCCGTCCGGAATTGCGTCAAAACAAAGGGACAGAGCGATTCGCCGTTTCCGTGAAACGGTGAACCGCTCCAGACGCATGCCGCCCTTCGTGAAGTTCCACGGCGTAGGGCGCGGAAGGGCTACGCTGCCTTGCGCTCGTCGCGCATCAGCGCTTCACCATGACGTATCTCGGTGCCCAGCACCTTCAGGCACTCCCGCATGAAGGCGGCAAGCCCCGGCCATCCCTTGCCCGACACGAGATTGCCGTCGACATGGGCGCCAGTCGGCGGCACGTCGATATAGATGCCGCCGGCAAGGGTCACTTCCGGCTCACAGTACTGCAGCGCTGCGACTTCCTTGCCGCGCACCACGCCGTCGACCGCGATCAGGATCTGCACGCCGTGGCAGATGGTGAAGATCGGCTTGCCTGTCTCGTGGAAATGCTTGACCAGCGCCTGCACGCGCTTGTCGATGCGGATATATTCCGGCCCGCGCCCACCCGCCGCGTAGACAGCATCGTAGTCCGCGGGATTCACCTCGGCGAAGGTCTTGTTGAGGATGTAGTCGTGGCCGAGCTTTTCGGTATAGGTCTGGTGGCCCTCGAAGTCATGCAGTGAGGTCTTCAGCACGTCGCCGGCCTTCTTGTCCGGGCAGACGACATGGACGGTGTGACCGACCGCGTGCATGGCCTGTTCAAAGACGAAAATCTCGTATTCCTCGCTGAACTCGCCAACGAGCATCAATATCTTCTTGCCTGCCATGCCGTTTCCTCCTTTTGCTGGCTATTTATTTCGGAGCGCGAAATAATAAGCGTATCCTAAGGGCAAGGCGACGGAAGGGGAAGTGCAAATCGCACAGGTGGTCTGACCAGATGGATTCGATCCTGGCGGCAGGCTGGCAGACTCGGCTCAACCGAGGCGGAATCGAACGACCTGGTCAGACCAAGCAGGCAACGGTTCAGGCGGCTGCCCGGATAATGTCCGAGGCTTTCTCTGCGATCATGATCGTCGGCGCGTTGGTGTTGCCGCCGATCAAGGTCGGCATCACCGAGGCATCGACCACGCGCAGCCCCTCGAGCCCGCGAACTTTGAGCTTCGGGTCGACGACGGCCATATCGTCGATGCCCATCTTGCAGGTGCCGACTGGGTGGTAGATCGTGTCGGCGCGCGCCCTGATATGCGCCATCAGTTCGGCATCGCCGGAAGCGCCGGCGGTGTAGATTTCCTTGGCGCGATATTTCGCCAGTGCCGGCGCCTCCAATATGGCGCGCATCATCCGCGCGCCTTTGAGCAGAAGGTCTGCATCGCGCTCGTCCTCCAGGAAGCGCGGGTCGATGCGCGGCGGCGCCAGCGGGTCGGTGCTCGATAACCCTACCGCGCCGCGCGAATAGGGTCTCAGCACGCAGACATGGCAGGAAAAGCCGTAGCCCATATGCAGCTTGCGGCCATGGTCGTCGACGATGGCGATGCAGAAATGCAATTGCAGGTCTGGACGCTCGATCGCCGGATCGGATTTGAGAAAGGCGCCGGCTTCGGCATAGGGCGTGGCGATCATGCCTGTGCCATCCTTGCGCCAGCGCAGCATGTGCCTGATCAAGCCCGGCACGCCGCGCAGTCCGATGCCCATCAGGTCCGTCTCCCGCGATTTCCAGGCCAGGATGAAATCGAGATGGTCCTGCAGGTTCCGACCGACGCCGGGCAGCTCGTGGACGAGCGGAATGCCGTGCGCCGCGAGCTCGACCGCCGGACCGATGCCGGAAAGCATAAGCAGTTGCGGCGAGCCGAACGCCCCGCCGCAAAGGATGACCTCGCGCTTGGCTTCCGCCACGGCTTCGTCCTTGCCGATGCGATAGCGAACGCCTTTGGCGCGCTTGCCGTCGAGCACCACGCCCGTCGCATGCGCGCCGGTGACGACGGTGAGATTGCGCCGGCCGGTCGCCGGATGGAGATAGGCGGCGGCGGCCGAGCAGCGTTCGCCATTGCGGCGCTCACCCCAAAACTGCGTCACCTGATAGAGCCCTGCCCCTTCCTGGTCCGGGCCGTTGAAGTCGTCGTTGCGCCTGATCTGGTTTTCACAGCAAGCCTCGACAAAGGCCCTGGAGATAGGGCGCGGCTCCTGCTGCTCCGCCACCCTGAGCGGCCCATCGCCGCCGTGCAGCGGATCGGAGCCACGCTGGTTGCCCTCGGCGCGCCGGAAATAAGGCAGCACCTCGTCCCACGACCAGCCGTCGCAGCCAAGGTCGGCCCATTCGTCATAGTCGCGGCGGTTGCCCCGCGTGTAGAGCATGGCGTTGATGGCGCTGCAGCCGCCCAGGGCCTTGCCGCGCGGCTGATAGCCCCTGCGGCCGTCGAGAGCCTCTTGCGGCACCGTCTGGAAGGCCCAGTTGTTGATCTTCGGCCGGCCCGGCAGCAGCGCGATGATGCCGGCCGGAGCGCGGATCAGCAGGTCCTTGCCGTCGCCTCCCGCTTCGAGCAGGCAGACCGTCTTCGATGGATCCTCGGAAAGCCTGGCCGCAAGCGTGCAACCGGCGGACCCGCCGCCGGCGATCACATAGTCGTAACGCATGGTTCCCTCCCCGGCGGATATTTCCGTCCGTTCTTAGAGAGAAGACTTGCACGAAGACCTTGTAAAGATGCCGCTGCGTCAGCCTGGGCGTTTGCGCCGCCAGGAATATTTCGGCCCCTTGGCTTCCGGCTCCACCGCCGGCTGGTAGTAGACCGGCAGGCCGCCGGTGCGCCCCTCCTCCAGACGCTTCAAGAGCACCGGATTGGAAACCTCGAACTCGTCGAAGCCGAGCCGCAGCATATGCGGCAGCTGATCGACCAGCACCTGGCCCGTGGCGCGGACCGCGCCCTTGAAATTGTGGCGGCTGCGCAGCAGCTCGCCCTTGGAGAAGGAGCGGCCGTCGTTGAAGGCCGGAAAGGCCAGCGCCACCAGCGACAGCTGATCGAGCAGGCCGACGATCTTGTCGAGTTCGTCCCCGGGCAGCAACAGCACGCCGATGCGCTCCTTGGCCGACTTGCGGGTCTCGTCATCGAGCGCCAGGAAAGCCTGCAGCGGCAGGATGAAGCGGCCATTGCCGGCAAGCGCCTCGGCGCTTTCGGCGTGGGTCCAGTCGTCCTCGCGAAAACCCTTCGGGGTCCAGAGGCGAGTTTCCGATTTGGTCGGTTCAGTCATCAAGCAATTCCTAAAACTCAAAGAACGCCTAGGGTGTGTTGAGATTCAGGTCAGGCCGAGTCGAAAACGGCGACTTCCGAGAACCGGAGCGGAGCGTACTAAAGTACGTGAGCACCGGAAGCGCAGGAAACCGCCGTTTGCAGGCCGGCCTCACCTGAATATCAACATAGCCTAAAGGGATGCGTCGGTCAGCGACTTCTCCAGTCCCGACAAGTGGATGCCGCACTCGGTCTTGGCGTGACCTGCCCAGCGACCGCTGCGCGCGTCCTCGCCAGGCTGCACCGGCTGCGTGCAGGGGAAGCAGCCGATCGAGAGATAGCCATAGGCGACAAGCGGATTTTCGCGCAGCGCATGCGCGCGCATATAGTCGGCCTGGTCCGACGTCGTCCAATGCGCCAGTGGGTTGACGCGGATGCGCGAGCCGACCGCCTCGAAGACGGGGAGCGCCGCGCGCGTCGAAGCCTGGAAGCGCTTTCGCCCGGTGAACCAGGCGCGGAACGGCTCGACGCCGCGCGCCAACGGCTCGACCTTGCGCACGTTGCAGCAGGAGTCGGTATCGGTTTCATGCAGCCTGCCGGTCGGATCGACGCGCTCGAGCGCTGCTTCATTCGGTTTGATCACCCTGACATCGGTCAGGCCGAAATCGGCGACCAGCGCGTCGCGATAGCCCAGCGTTTCCTCGAAGTGCTTGCCGGTATCGAGAAAGATCACCGGCAACGAGCGGTCGATCTTGGCGATCATATGCAGGAGCACCGCTGAATCCGCACCGAAGGACGACACGGCGGCGACCTCGCCGCGGAAGAATTCACGCGCCGAGCGTTCGATGATCTCGATCGGCTTCAGATGGCCGAGCAGCGCGTCGAGCCCGGCCGCTTCCGCGGCGACACCGGCCTCGACGCCGCCCGTCCGATCAAGCGGCCTTGGTTTCGCCAGCATAGAGCGCCTCCTTGAACGGCGCGGGACCGACACGGCGGTAGGCGTCGATAAAACGTTCGTCGGGACTGAGCCGAAGGCCGAGATAGGTTTCGACGATCTGCTCGATGGCATCGGTGATCTCTTCCGATGAAAAGCCGCGGCCGATGATCTCGCCGACCGACGTGTTCTCGTCGGCCGAGCCGCCGAGCGTCACCTGGTAGAGCTCGGTGCCCTTCTTCTCGACGCCGAGAATGCCGATGTGGCCGACATGGTGGTGGCCGCAGGCATTGATGCAGCCGGAGATCTTCAGCTTCAATTCGCCGATCTCGCGCTGCCGCTCCAGCGAGGCGAAGCGGCGAGAAATCTCCTGCGCCACCGGAATGGAACGCGCCGTGGCCAGCGAGCAATAATCGAGGCCGGGGCAGGAGATGATGTCGCTGATCAGGTTGGAATTGGCCGTCGCCAGGCCGATCTCGACCAGCGCGTCATAGACCGCCTTGAGGTCGGCGCGCGCCACATGCGGCAGGATGAGGTTCTGCTCGTGGCTGACGCGCAGCTCGTCGAAGGCATATTTCTCGGCGATGTCGGCAACGGCTTCCATCTGGCTATCGCTGGCGTCGCCGGGAACCTCGCCGATACCCTTGAGCGAGATCGTCACCGCCGCATAGTCGGGGTGGCGATGCGTCACGACATTCTGGTCGAGCCATTCCGAGAAACTCTTGGAATCGAGCCGCGCCTGCTTCACCTGCGCGTCGCCTTCCGGCCGGTCCGGCAATGCCGGCGGCGCGAAATAGGCGTTGATCGCCTGGATATCGGCATCCGGCAGCTTCAGCTCGGCGTCCTTGAGTTCCCGCCATTCGGCCTCGACCTGGCGGGTGATCTCCTCGACGCCAGTTTCGTGGACGAGGATCTTGATGCGCGCCTTGAACTTGTTGTCGCGGCGGCCATAGAGGTTATAAACGCGCAGGATCGCCGTGCAGTAGGACAACAGCTCGGCTTCCGGCAGGAAGTCGCGGATCTTCTTGGCCACCATCGGCGTGCGGCCCTGGCCGCCGCCGACATAGACGGCAAAGCCAAGCTCGCCGGCAGCATTCTTCTTCAGGTGCAGGCCGATGTCGTGCGTCTGAATGGCGGCGCGGTCGCGCTCGGCGCCGGTCACCGCGATCTTGAACTTGCGCGGCAGATACGAGAACTCCGGATGCACCGAAGACCATTGGCGCAGGATTTCCGCATACGGACGCGGGTCGGCGACCTCGTCGGCGGCGGCACCTGCGAAGTGGTCCGCGGTGACGTTGCGGATGCAGTTGCCGCTGGTCTGGATGGCATGCATCTCGACGCTCGCCAGATCGGCGAGGATCGCCGGAACATCGGACAGCGCCGGCCAGTTGAACTGGATGTTCTGCCGTGTGGTGAAATGGCCGTAGCCCTTGTCGTATTTTCGGGCGATATGGCCGAGCATGCGCAACTGCCGGCTGTTCAGCGTGCCATAGGGCACGGCGATGCGCAGCATATAGGCATGCAGCTGCAGATAGACGCCGTTCATGAGCCTGAGCGGCCGGAACTGCTCCTCGGTGATCTCGCCGGCAAGCCGGCGCTGCACCTGGTCGCTGAACTCGGCGACCCTGGCGCGAACGAAATCTTGGTCGAACTCGTCGTAACGGTACATGCTTCGTCTTCCGGGGCGCGTCCGCCCGCTCTTTCCTTGAAACTTATGCCGCCCGGGCCGGTGCCGGGGACGCCTGCTTGCCGATATCGGTGCGGATGGTTGGACCCGCGGCGCGGATCTTCTCGCGCAGCCGCACCGGCTCGACCAATCCATTGACCACGGCGACATCGATGATGTTGACGTCGACCACTTCGTTGTTGGCGGCCGCCGCGGCGCCGATCGCCTCCAGCCTGTCCTCAGCCACCTTGTCGTGGGCGATGTCGGCATGGCCGACTGTCTCCGCCCAGCCGCCATCGGCGTACCAGACGGCGATGCCGTCGGAGAGCCTGTTCGCGGTCAGAACCTTCATTGCCGTACTCCTTCGGCCACCGTACTGTCGGCGGCCTCTTCATGCCCTGTGTCTTCGCGCCCTGTGTCTTGGTGCCCTGTGTCTTGGTGCTTGTGTGTCGTGAGCGGCTCGGATTGCTCGAAATTGGCGCCGGCGACCGCGTCGCCGATGATCGTCATGACCGGACCGATGAGATCGGCGCGCGCTTCGAGCGACGGCAGGTCGGCCAGCGTGCCGTGGAAGCGGCGGCGGTTGCCGAGGCTTGCATTCTCGACGACGGCGACGGCAGTGTCCGGCGACAGTCCCGCTTCGATCAGACGGCCGGCAACTTCGGCAGCGACCGAGCGGCCCATATAGACGGCGACGGTGGCGCCGGAGATGGCGAGCTTGGCCCAGTCGGGCAGCGAGTTGCCCTTGAGGTCGTGTCCGGTGGTGAACACCATCGAGGAGGTCACGCCGCGCAGCGTCAGCGGCAGTTCGAAATCGGCGGCTGCGGCGAAGGCGGCGGTGACGCCCGGAACCACCTCATAGGCGATGCCGGCCTCGCGCAGCGCCGCCATCTCCTCGCCCGCCCGGCCGAACACCAGCGGATCGCCGGATTTCAGCCGCACCACGCGCTTGCCGGCGCGGCCGAGCTCGATGAGCAGTGCATTGATCTCTTCCTGGCTCTTGGAGTGGCAGCCCTTGCGCTTGCCGACGGGCAGGCGCTCGGCGTCGCGGCGGCCCATCGCGACGATCGCCTCCGGCACCAGCGCATCGTAGACGATCGCGTCGGCTTCCATCAGCAGGCGATGGGCACGCAGCGTCAAGAGATCCTCCGCGCCCGGACCCGCGCCAACCAGCGCGATATGGCCAGCCGCCAACTCGTTCGAAGCCAGAAGATCGAGCGCCGAATCATGCGCCCTGGCGAATTCTCCGGCCTCGACAGCCTTGGCCGGAGCGCCGGCGAAGAAGTCGCTCCAGAAGCGACGGCGGCGATTGCCTTTCGGCAACCGCTCGGCGGCGGCGCGGAAC
The DNA here is from genome assembly GCF_029625675.1 of Mesorhizobium sp. WSM4884. Classification (NCBI taxonomy): domain Bacteria; kingdom Pseudomonadati; phylum Pseudomonadota; class Alphaproteobacteria; order Hyphomicrobiales; family Phyllobacteriaceae; genus Mesorhizobium; species Mesorhizobium sp. WSM4884. Next base: position 323,036 of record NZ_JARTVO010000003.1, on the reverse strand, counting down.
GAAGCCGCCAGGGCGGCCAGCCGGCCGAGCGACGGCGACAGCATGCGGTCGATGCGCACGCGCAGCAGCTGCGCGAGCACCGGGCCGGCGCCCTCGGTGCCGATGGCGATCGCAACCGGCGCCCGGTTGACCAGCGCCGGCGTAAAGAAATCGCAGAGTTCCGGCCGGTCCACGGCGTTGACCGGGATGCCCAGCCGGCGCGCATCTTCGGCGACCCTGCGGTCGAGCGCCTCGTCGCCGCTGGCGGCAAACACCATGGCCGCCCGTTCGAGCTGCGCGGCGTCATAGGCGGCATTTACATGGACGGCGCCGGCTGTTGCGATGAAATTCAGAAGTTCGGGATCGGCATCGTCCGCGATGATGCGCAGCGCCGCGCTCGACTGCGCGAGCAGCCTGGCCTTGGCAAGCGCCCCCTCGCCGTTGCCGACGATAGCCACGGCTTCGCCGTCGACCCGCAGGAAGACGGGGAAGGCGTTGAGCTTGGCATTGGCTGGCGACATGGGCGACAACGATTAAGAGGACAGTCTGGCAGTTTTATGCGGACGCGGCAAAAACCAGAAGGCAAGCACTCGCGCATCCCATGATGGCAGGCAATCGCTTTTTCGCAGCCGCGAAAGGCAGGAGAAAAAAATTCTACGCCGGAGCTTGAGGTTTCCAGACACCCCGCTTGCGGCCATTGATCCAGCATGATTTTTAGCGCCGTCCCCTCAGCGCGGCAAAACGGTTTTTTCTAATTTCTACTAAGTTAGTAGATTAAAGCCGTGCCCTCACCGGCGACCGGTTGTTGCACTTTGCAAGAGATGATCGCGGTCGTCGTCCTTGGCTGGAACAATCACACTCGGCGGCACGTTTGGCTAGCGATCCCATCCCGCCGACAGGCCGCGCTTTGAACCTGATCGGCATATCTGGAAGCTGACAAGGAGGAGCGCCGATGAGCATCAAGCTGAAACGGGGTCTTTGGGTTATCGTGGCTGACGGCGAGAAGGCGCTTTTCCTCCGCAACGAAGGCGACACCAAATATCCGGACCTGCAGGTCGTGCAAGAGATGGAGCAGGAAAATCCGGCCACGCGGGAGCAAGGCACCGACAAACCGGGCCGATACGCCGAAGGACCGCGCAGCGCGATCGAGGAAACCGACTGGCATCGCTTGGGAAAGGAACGTTTTGCCGACGATATTGCCGACCGGCTCTACAAGCTTGCGCACCGGGGTCAGTTCGAAGAGATCGTGCTGATTGCGCCGCCGCGGGTGCTAGGCGAAATGCGGCAGAAGCTGCACAAGGAAGTCTGCGAAAAAGTTCAGGCCGAAATCCCCAAGACGCTGACCAACCATACCATCTTCGAGATAGAGGGTCTGCTCCTGGCGGCCTGAAACGCCGCATGGCGAGAGTACATCGAGCGCTCGATGCCGCGGTCTGCCGACAGCGGCCGAGTGCCTTTCTTTTTTCGGAACCCGCCCCGGCGCCGATTTCTGCCCGGCCATGGTTGCATCATCGCCGCGCTCTCCACCATATTGCGAAGGGCGACGGCCTCGGCGGCGCTTATCCGACATCATAAATTTCCGAAAGGCGCTCCATAGACAATGTCGCATGACACGCCCCTTATCGCCACCATCGTCGCCGGTTTGGGGCTTGCTTTCGTCTTCGGAGCGTTGGCCAACCGTTTCCGCATCCCGCCGCTGGTCGGCTATCTGATAGCCGGCGTCCTGGTCGGCCCGAACACGCCGGGGTTCGTTGCCGACGCCGGCCTCGCCAACGAGCTCGCCGAGATCGGCGTCATCCTCTTGATGTTCGGCGTCGGCCTGCATTTCTCGCTGAAGGACCTTTTGTCGGTCCGCGCGATCGCCGTGCCCGGCGCCGTCGTGCAGATCGGCTTTGCCACGCAGCTTGGCGCCGGCCTCGCCTGGCTGCTCGGCTGGTCCCTGGGCGCCGGCCTGGTCTTCGGCCTCGCTCTATCCGTCGCCTCGACCGTGGTGCTGCTGCGCGCCATGCAGGAACGGCGACTGATCGAGACCGGGCGCGGCCGCATCGCAGTCGGCTGGCTGATCGTCGAGGATCTGGCCATGGTGCTGGCGCTGGTGCTGCTGCCGGCGCTGGCCGGCGTGCTCGGCGGCCAGCCGCAGGCGGACGACCACTCGAGCCTGCTGTCGCTGCCTGCCAGCTACGGCATCTGGGGCGTGGTCGGCATGACGCTCGCCAAGGTCGCCGCTTTCGTCGTCGTCATGCTGGTCGTCGGCCGCAGGGTCATCCCGTGGATCCTGCATTATGTCGCCCATACCGGCTCGCGCGAGCTGTTCTGGCTCTCGGTGCTCGCCATTGCGCTCGGCGTCGCCTTCGGCGCGGCGAAACTGTTCGGCGTCTCGCTGGCGCTCGGCGCCTTCTTCGCCGGCATGATTATGAATGAATCCGAGCTCAGCCACCGTGCCGCGGAAGAATCCCTGCCGCTGCGCGACGCGTTCTCGGTGCTGTTCTTCGTCTCGGTCGGCATGCTGTTCGATCCGTTGAGCCTGGTCAGCAACGGCCTTCCGATTCTCGCCACGCTTGCCATCATCGTCATCGGCAAGTCGCTCGCCGCCTTCGTTATCGTCATTGCCTTCCGCTATCCGATCGCGACGGCGCTGATGATTTCGGCCAGCCTCGCCCAAATCGGCGAATTCTCCTTCATCCTGGCCGAGCTCGGCGTCGGGCTGAAGCTGCTGCCCGATCGGGGCCGCGACCTGATCCTTGCCGGCGCCATCCTGTCGATCCTGCTCAACCCGCTGATGTTTCTCGCCGTCGACCGAATGAAGCCATGGCTGGAAAGGCGCGCCGGCGCGGCCACGCCGGAGGAAGGGCCGATCGGCCCGGCGACGGAGCCGGGTCAGGTGGCTTCGGCGCCGGCGACTTCGGAGAAAGAGGACGGCCCGCCCCCCAAGTCGACGCTGACCGGCCATTCCATCCTGATCGGCTATGGCCGCGTCGGCAGCCTTGTTGGGGCCGCGCTGAAAGAGGCAGCCCTGCCCTTCCTGGTCATCGAGGATGCCGACAAGACGCTGGCGAAGCTGAAGGCCGACAGCATCGAGACGGTGGCCGGCAATGCCGCCAACACGGAGGTCTTTTCCGCCGCCAATCCGGAGGGCGCCAAGCGGCTGATCCTTGCCATCCCGAATGCCTTCGAGGCCGGGCAGGTCGTGCTTCGGGCCCGCGCCGCCAATCCGGCGATCAACATCATTGCCCGTGCCCATTCCGATGCCGAGCTCGAGCACCTGAAAGGGCTCGGCGCCGACACGGTGATCATGGGCGAACGCGAGATCGCGCGCGGCATCGTCGAGGTAGTCACCGGCAAGACCGCCGATCCGGCTGAGCCTGCCTGGGGGATCAAACCGCAGCCGGCTTGAGTATCAGGCGAGGAACGCCGATCCGCCGTTTTGCGCGATGTCGCCGAGATATTTCGCCGGCGGCTTGCCGAGCGCCTTCTTGAACATGGTGATGAAGGCGGTGACCGATTCATAGCCGAGGTCGCCCGACACCTGCTGCACGCTCATACCGGAAGCCAGCCCTCGTATTGCGACGATCAAGTGCAATTGCTGGCGCCAGCGGCCGAAGGTCAGCCCTGTCTCCTTCACCACCAGACGCGCGAGACTGCTCTCGCTGAGCGCGACGCGACCGGCCCATTCCGCCAGCGTGCTGCGGTCGGCGGGATCGTTCGCCAATGTTTCGGCGATCCGCCGCAGCCGCGGTTCGGCCGAGATCGGCAGGTGCAATTGCTGCACGGGCATGCGTGGCAGCTCGGCCAGCAAAATCTCTCCCAGGAAACCGCATCTTGCATCGTCCGGCGAACAGTTCGACAGTTCGACGATCAGTTCGCGCAGCAGCGGCGAGATCGACAGCGTGCAGCAGCGGTCCGGCAGGTCGGCGGCTCCGGGCTCGATATAAACGAAGAAAATCCGGGCATTGGCGGTTGCGATATTGCTGTGCTTCATGCCGCCCGGAATCCACACGCCGCAATGCGGCGGCACCATCCACAGACCGCTGGGCACGCGGCAGGTGACACCGCCTCCCAGCGCGAAGACGAGTTGCCCTTTGCGGTGCCAGTGCTCGGGCACTTCGGCCCGAGTCTCGGTCACATCGACGCGCACGGCGATCGCCGGCGCGAGCACGTCGTCGACATCGAAGTCCAGCCAGGGCCAGCGGAGCGGCTGTCTCATTGAATGTTTTTAGCGATCATTTGGTTCTATATCTAAATTTTTCAGTCACGAAAGTCGATAGGCTCGAGCCCATAATCGTCGCGACCAAAACTCCAATTCCAACGGTGGCCCATGCTTGCCCTTGCTATCTCTTCAGACAGCCCCAACCGGCTGAAACTCACCGAGACCGACGAGCCAAACTGCAATGCGCATGAAGCATTAGTGGCTCTTCATGCAACATCGTTGAACCGTGGCGAACTGCGCCTGCTCGCCATACGCCCCGATGGCTGGATACCTGGCCAGGATATCGTCGGGATTGTCGAGCGCGCTGCGGCCGACGGCTCCGGGCCAGCCGTGGGCACCCGGGTTGCGGCTTTGGTCGACGAGGCCGGCTGGGCCGAACGCGTCGCCGTTCCAACCGACCGCCTCGCCGTCCTGCCGGATGGCGCCAGCTTCGCGTCCGCAGCCACGCTTCCGGTGGCGGGGACGACGGCGCTACGGACTTTGCGCCATGGCGGCGATCTGGCCGGCCAGCAGGTCCTGATCACCGGTGCAAGCGGCGCTGTCGGTCGTTTCCAGATCCAGATCGCCCGCGAGCAGGGCGCGCGCGTGACCGCGGTCGCCGCTTCCCAGTATGACGAGGATCTGCGTGGCTTGGGAGCCGAGCAAGTCGTCGAGTCGATCGCGCTGGCCGAGGGACCGTTTTCGCTGATCACCGAGTCGGTCGGCGGCAAAAGCCTCGCGCACGCGATCGAGCGCGTCGCGCCCGGCGGGACCATCGTCATGTTCGGTTCGAGCAGCGGTGAACTGACGCCCGTCGGTTTCCGCCAGTTCGTTCCGGGTCACGAGGGAGCGAGACTTCAGACTTTCGCTTATTACACTTCCGGTGAAGGGATCGGCGCCGACATCGCCTTGCTGCTTGGCTTGGTCGAGGCCGGCCGGCTGGAAACCCGCGTAGCCTTGACCGTGCCGTGGACCGAGATCGGCCAGGCGCTCGACGCGCTGCGACAGCGCAGCTTCAGCGGCAAGGCCGTTCTCACCATAAGCAGATGAAACTGCTCACACGTGCTGGCCGCCGTTGATGTGGATCTCCGAGCCGGTCACGTAGGACGCCTGGCCCGAACACAGGAAGAAGATGATATCGGCCACCTCCGAGGTGGCGCCGAGACGGCGCATCGGGATCGTCTCGACGATCTTGTCGGTGCCGGGCGACAGGATGGCGGTGTCGATCTCGCCCGGCGCGATCGCGTTGACGCGGATGCCGTGCGGGCCGAAGTCGTGCGCCATCTCGCGGGTCAGCGAGCCAAGCGCCGCCTTCGACGTCGCGTAGGCCGTGCCGGCGAATGGATGCACCCGCGTGCCGGCGATCGAGGTGACGTTGACGATCGAACCCTTGGCAGCGGCCAATTCCTTGAACAGGCCGCGCGCCAGCATGATCGGCGCGAAGAAATTGACCTGGAACACGTCGCGCCAGACATGCATCGGCGTCTCGATCGAGTTCATCCGGCCGCCGTCCTTCAGCTTCGGCGAGATGCCGGCATTGTTGACCAGCGCATGCAATTGCCCGCCATGCGCCTCCAGCCGGTGACGGATTTCCGAGACGGCGATGCCGACATCCTCCTGGTCGGCGAGATCGACCTTGATGTGGTCCTCAGGGCCGGCCGGCCATGGACAATCCTCGGCGAAGGCCTGGCGCGAGCAGGTGATGACGCGCCAGCCTTCGCGCGAGAAGCGCTTCACCGTCGCATGGCCGATGCCGCGGCTGGCGCCGGTGAGCACGATGGTTTTTCTGCTGTCGATTTCGGCCATGTCGCGGTCTCCGGCGCGTGATCTAGCCGAATATGGTTACAATGGCGAGAGGCCGCTAGGAGATCGCAAGATCGGCCGGCAATTGCCATTCAATAGCAAGTCGGGCACGCCGCGCGCAGGCCGAGATTGAGAAGAAAAACCAGACCCGACAACGTCCAGAGCACCGCTAGAAAAGTTCCCCGCGACCGTCTGGCTACGCGTGCAATGCCCCAGGCCAACCCATAAGGCAATAGAAACCCCAGGATGACGGAGCCGTATATTGCCCCGACTCTTTCCTGATCGAGGTATCGAGGATCGGGGTAATAGAGATATGGCAGGTGTCGAATGGCCACCACACTGACCGTCATCCCGGCCAGCAAGAGCCACTGCCACGTGCTTAGACGCTTGTATTCTTTCCCATCATTCGACTCGGCCGGTTCGCCTGCCATTGTCTAACCCCCGCTCAATATGTCGAGGATCGAGGTCTGGCGCTTCTTGGTGGGGCCGCCGACGTCGCCGGGCGGCACGGGATGCTTGATCGAAGCGGTCGATCCGCTGTCGCTCGGCATGTCGAAGCCGCCGGCGTCGACGGTCTCGGCCGGCCGTGCGGTCCGCACCGGACGCGCCGACGCCGGGGCGACGGGCTGCGACTGGCCGACCGCCGCAGGCGGCGCCGGAGGCGGCGAGCTATCCGCCGACGGAATCTCGTCCGGCACGACCGTATCGGACGGCGTCGATTTCCAGGTGCCGGGCAGCGGCCGCACAGGCACGCCCTCATGCGCGGCGACCATGAACTCGTGCCAGGCCTGCGCCGGCAATGCGCCGCCGGTCACCTTCTTCATCGGGCTGCCGTCGTCATTGCCGAACCACACGCCGGTGGTCAGGTTGGCGGTGTAGCCGACGAACCAGGCATCGCGCGAATTCTGGCTGGTGCCGGTCTTGCCGGCCGAAGGCCAGTTGAAGGCCGCCTTCTTGGCGGTGCCGACCTCGACCGTGCCCGTCATCATCGAGTTCATCATGCCGACGATGTCGGCCTTGAGGACGCGCGGCGCGCTGCCGCCATTGTTCTCGTAGAGCACCTTGCCGTTGGCCGTGGTGACGCGGCGGATGAAATGGATGTCAGGCTTGTAGCCGCCATTGGCGAACGGCACATAGGCGGCGGTCAATTCCAGCGGCGTCACTTCTGAGGTGCCGAGCGCGATCGAGGTGTTCGACTGCAGATCGGACTGGATGCCCATGCGGTGCGCCGCCTCGACCACCGCGTCGGGGCCGACTTCCATGGTGAGCTGCGCCGCCACCGAGTTGAGCGACTTGGCCAGCGCCGTCGCCAGCGTCACCTTGCCGTAATATTTGCCGCCGTAATTGTCGGGCGTCCATTTGCCTATTCTGATCGGCGCGTCGTTGCGCACGCTGTCCGGCGTGCGGCCGGCTTCCAGCGCCGCCATGTAGACGAAAGGCTTGAAGGCCGAGCCCGGCTGGCGGCGCGCTTCCGAGGCGCGGTCGAACTGGCTGGTCGAATAGTCGTAGCCGCCGACCATGGCGCGCACGGCGCCGGAATCGTCGATCGACACCAGCGCTCCTTGCGTGACGTTGAGCTTCTTGCCGCTCTCGTCGATCAGCCGGCGGATCGACTGTTCGGCAAGCTTCTGCAAGGTCAAGTCGACGGTGGTGTCGATGACGATGTCGCCGCGCACGTCGCCGATCAGGTCCGGAAGCTCTTCCATGATCGTGTCGGCGACATAGTTCTCCGAGCCGGTCCAGTAAGACGGCGCGCGCGTCGCCGGCGCGCTTAGCGCCACCTTGTACTCCTTGTCGCTGATCTTGCCTTCCTCGCGCATGGCGGCGAGCACGAGCTGCGCGCGCTCTTCCGCCGCCTTCGGGTCGCGCGCCGGCGATAGCCGCGACGGCGCCTTGAGCAGGCCGGCGAGAAGTGCCGCCTCCGACAGCGAGACATCGCGCGCGCTCTTGCCGAAATAGCGCCGCGAGGCCGCCTCCACGCCATAGGCGCCGGAACCGAAATAGACCCGATTGAGGTACATTTCGAGGATCTGGTCCTTGCTGTGCTTGTGCTCCAGCCAGAGCGCCAGGAGCACCTCCTGCACCTTGCGCTCCAGCGTGCGGTCCGGCGTCAGGAACAGGTTCTTGGCGAGCTGTTGCGTCAGCGTCGAGCCGCCCTGCGAGAAATGCCCGCCGAGCACGTTGGTGACCATGGCGCGCGACAGCCCGATCGGATCGATGCCGAAATGCGAATAGAAGCGACGATCCTCGATGGCGACGACCGCCTCGGGGATGTAGGGCGACATTTCATGCAGGCCGACGGCCTCGCCGCCCGACATGCCGCGATTGGCGATCAGCCCGCCGTCGACCGAGACGATCTTGATGTTGGGCGCGCGGTCGGGAATGGACCAGGTCGTCGCCGCCGGCATCTTGGCGCCGTAATAGACGACGATGCCGGCCGCCGCGATGCCGCCCCAGATGCAGAGCACGAAGCACCAGTAGAGCAGACGGCCGAAGATGGAAAACAGCCCGCGCCGGTTGCGATCGCGGCCACGGCCGCGCGATTTCGCCCTGGCGGATTTGCGCCTTGCTGCGGATTTGCGATTTACCGGCACGACGCGATCCTCCTCGCTGACCGAAAAGCCTTCGGAGGATTTCGCGCGCGGCGAGCCCTCGAAGCTCGGTTCGATGCGACTGTCTCTGCGGTTCGCCATGCGCTGTGCTTGCTGCCCCCGGTGCCGATGGCGCTCGAGTTGCAGAGTAGATGCGGCGGTTTAAAGGCGCGTTAAGTGGGGAAAAATCGATGCGATTGAGAATCAAATGCTTGGCAAGCACCCAATCCGGCCCGGTTCCGTGGGGCGAAGCTTCCGGTCACCGCACTGGACGGCTTGGGCAAGACTGCATGCGTTTTGAATCTTGTCGGAGCGCGATCGGCGTGAGGATTCGACCGCGCTCCTTGCCGGACTGCATCCGGCGGGCAAGTAGGCTGTGGACTAGTCGAGCACGGCGCGGACCGACAGCGCCGCTCTCGATGCCTGCATCACGTCGCCGACATGGCAGTAGCAGACGATCTCGTGCAGCTGATAATCGGTCAGCTGGAAGAAACGCTTCGCCTCTCCATAGCTGTCGCCCTTCAAACCTTCATCGTGCAAAACCGGGTCTTCCAGGGCCACCGATATCGGCGAGCCGTCGCCGCGCATGACATTGCGTTCCGCCGAGGCGCGGTACTCGGTGCCGGTAAGCGCGGTCAGGAGCCGGCTGGGCTCACGTTCGAGAAGCTCCGCCCAACGCTCGAGGCGCTGGGTTCGGCTCATGACGGGTTTAGCGATGCGGACCTCGGCAACGGCGTGCAGTTGGTCCAGTGTTTGGTGCCTCATGGCAACCTCCTAGTGGCTAGGTTGGTCGGCCCCAAACTCCCTATGCCCAGGATGATATCGCCGAACCGCCCGGACGTCATCTTGTTTGCCGCCCGCTCCCGCAAGATTGATGGGAGCCGTTATCCGAAACAGGCCGGTCAAGCCGCGAGATGCGGACGCGACCCGGCTCAATTCTGTTGGATCGAGATGCCCTTGTCGTCGATCTTGAGTTCCACGCCCTTCGGCCGGGTTTGCTCACGATAGATATAGATGCCGAGCGCGATGATCACGACCAGCAGCGCGCCGATGATCAGATAGAGCATGTTCTGCTTCATGGCGCGCCCTTGATGTCCATGCCGGGCATCAAGCCTGCTTCACCAGTTTGATCAGCACCAGCAGGATCACCGCGCCGATGGTGGAATGGATGATCGCGGCGAGAATGCCGCCGCCTATGGCGAAGCCCAGCCGTGGGAAGATCCAGCCGGCGATCAAGGCGCCGACGATGCCGACGACGATATTGCCGATCAGCCCGAAGCCGAAACCCTTGACGATAAGGCCGGCGAGCCAGCCGGCGATGGCGCCAACGATGATGAAGACGAGGAGACTTTCGATACCCATGCAGGTTCCCTCCGGACAAGCGGCGAGAGCGGAGCGAGGCTCCGAATCGCCTTCGAGATCAACGACTTCAAGCTATGCGAAAGTCCTTGTCGGCGCCAGCGACGGCGCTACCAACGCATGCCACCCAAGTGAGCAGCGGTTTTGGGAAAACGACATGCGTAAAAAAGCTAAAAGCGCGTCGCCTCAATCCGGCTCATAGCGACGCGCTTTTAGTCGTCGTCATCGTCGTCCGATGCAGGCCGCCAGCTCGTCGGATCGACCTTTTTCTGGGTGTCGCTGTCGGTGTAGACCCACCAGCCGCCGTCGCGATACTGGCCGACGGACTCGTTGATCACGCCGTCGCCGTCTTTCCACATGACGGTAACCTTGGAGCCGTCCTTCGGCGCGCTCGCTATCGGTTTGCGCTCTGCCATTTCATTCCCTCCCCATCTCATTGCGACAACGGACCGGCAGGAACGTCGCTCGACGCGCCGGGTTCCGTCAGCTATGCGCGAAGATGTCTTCCTCCGCCCAGCCCATCAGGTCGAGCTTGGCGCGCGTCGGCAGGAAACGGAAGCAGGCGTCGGCCTCCTTGCTGCGGCCCTCGCGCGCCAGCCGCATGGCCAGCACCTCGCGCAGTCGGTGCAGGTAGAGCACGTCGGATGCGGCATATTCGAGCTGCTCGGGCGAGAGCGTTTCGGCCGCCCAGTCCGAGGACTGCTGCGCCTTGGACAGGCCGATGCCGAGCAGTTCGCTGCAGATGTCCTTCAACCCGTGGCGGTCGGTATAGGTGCGGGTCAGCCGCGAGGCGATCTTGGTGCAGAACACCGGCTCGGCCATCGCGCCGAAGGCGTGGTAGAGCACGGCAATGTCGAAACGGCCGTAGTGGAACAGCTTGGTGACGGCGCGGTTCCTGAGCAGCGTGACCAGGTTCGGCGCCTTCTTCTGGCCCGGCGCGATCTGGATGACGTCGGCGCTGCCGTCGCCAGGCGAGATCTGCACCACGCAGAGCCGGTCGCGATGCGGGTTGAGCCCCAGCGTTTCCGTGTCGATGGCCACCGCCGCGACATTGTAGCGGGACAGGTCCGGCAGATCGTTCTTGTGGAAACGGATGTCGGTCATTCTCTTCTCCGGATCGCGGCCGCAATGACGCGCATCCCTTGGGATGCGCAAGCATGCGGCAGCACGTTGCGCTGGTAATCCGTCCTCGCCGCGATCCGGGGAAAAATCAACAGAAAGTTGATTTTCACACCTTGGGTTGATTTTCGGGTCAGCGGGTCAGCGCGTCGAGGATGCGCGCCCAGGAACGCTGCCCCTTGTGGAAGGAGGTGAGCTCGTACTTCTCGTTGGGCGAATGGATGCGGTCGTCATCGAGGCCGAAGCCGACCAGCAGCGATTCCATGCCGAGATAGGTCTGGAAATCGCCGACCACGGGAATGGAGCCGCCGCCGCCGGTGGTGACGGCCTGCTTCTCCCATTCGTCGGACAGCGCATCCTTGGCCTTGGCGAGGAAAGGCGAGTCGTAGGAAAGCTGGATCGCCGGCGAGCCGCCATGCGGATGGAACTCGACCGAACAGTCGCCCGGAATGCGTTCGCGCACGAACGCCTGGAAGGCAGCGCGGATCTTCTTCGGATCCTGCTTGTGCACGAGGCGGAACGACACCTTGGCCGAGGCTTCCGCCGCGATCACGGTCTTGAAGCCCTTGCCGGTATAGCCGCCGATGATGCCGTTGAATTCGGCCGTCGGCCGCGCCCAGGTGAGCTCGAGCAGGGAGCGGCCCTTTTCGCCGGCGGGAATGGAAAGCCCGACCGGTCCGAGGAACGTCTCGGCCGTTTCGCCGAGCCCCTCCCACGACTTCAGCACTTGGCTGGGCGTCTCCTCGACACCTTCATAGAAGCCCGGGATGGTGACATGGCCGTCCTTGTCATGGACGTCGGCGAGTATCCTGGCCAGGATCCGGATCGGATTGGCGGCCGGGCCGCCATAGAGGCCTGAATGCAGGTCGCGGCTGGCGGCCTTGACGACGACCTCCTCGCCGACCATGCCGCGCAGCGACACGCAGATCGAGGGCGTCTCGCGGTTCCACATGCTGGTGTCGCAGACCAAAGCGAAATCCGCCTTCAGCTCGGCTGCGTTCGCCTCGAGGAACGGCTTCAGCGACGGCGAGCCGGATTCTTCCTCGCCCTCGAACAGAATGGTGACGCGGCACGGCAGGTTGCCGTGTACCTGCTTCCAGGCGCGGCAGGCCTCGACGAAGGTCATCAACTGCCCCTTGTCGTCGGCCGAGCCGCGCCCCGTGATCACCTTGCGGCCGGGCTCGACCTCCTTGATCGACGGTGCGAACGGATCGGTTTGCCAGAGCTCGATCGGATCGACCGGCTGCACGTCGTAATGACCGTAGAACAGCACATGCGGCGCACCGGCCGGTCCGTCATGATGTGCCACCACCATCGGGTGTCCGGGCGTGTCGCGTACGCTGGCGTCGAAGCCGATCAGCTTGAGTTCGGCGACCAGCCATTCGGCACCCTTGCGGCAGTCGGCGGCATAGGCGGGATCGGTGGAGATCGACTTGATGCCGAGCAGGCCGAAAAGCCGCTCCAGGCTCTGGTCGAGATTCTGGTCGAGACGGTCGAGGACAGGGGAGATTCTGGACATTTCTTCAGCCTTTCGATTCTGGCCTCGACCCTAAAGGGGCGAGCGAAAAACGCAAAGCCGTGATCGTTGGACCAAGGACTCTGGCGCCGGTAACACGCGGGCTGCAGGCAAAAAAGAACCGCCGTGGTGGAGGGGAAACCACGGCGGTCTTTACTCGAAACGTTGCGGCAGCCCGGAGAGGGGGGATAGGCTGCCGCAGTTTGCCCGGGATAGGCGGGGGACGGGCCTTACTCCGGACTTCGGCGAAAACTGCCGATGACAGCTATTTGGGTCCGTGAACATGGCGATTCAAGGGCACGAAAATTACACTTTTGTAACATAGCCGTGAGCGGCCGGATTCTTATGCACGTCGCAGAAAATGCGCGGCGGTTTTGGGACCGGCATGCATCAAAGCATAGCCTGAAGGCGCGTCACCCGATGCCCTGTCGGCCCGATGCGCTTTGATGGACAGTATCTGTCAGGGGCGTTGCCGGAACCCGTGGGTTGCGCAGCCTTTGGCATGGACCGCGCCGCCCTGCCGCGCTATCCCTGCCGGCATGAAAAAAGGCGATCATCTCTTTCTTGTCGACGGCTCCGGCTATATTTTCCGCGCCTACCACGCGCTGCCGCCGCTCAACCGCAAATCCGACGGCCTGCCGACCAGTGCCGTGCTCGGCTTCTGCAACATGGTGTGGAAGCTGATGCAGGACGCACGCAACACCAGTGTGGGCATTGCGCCGACGCATTTCGCCGTCATCTTTGACTATTCCTCGAAAACCTTCCGCAGCGATCTCTATCCCGAATACAAGGCCAACCGCTCGGCGCCGCCGGAAGACCTCATCCCGCAATTCGGCCTGATCCGCCAGGCGACCGTGGCCTTCAATCTGCCCTGCATCGAGATGGAAGGCTTCGAGGCCGACGACATCATCGCCACCTATTGCCGGCTCGCCTGTGAAGTTGGCGCCGACACCACCATCGTCTCTTCCGACAAGGACCTGATGCAGCTCGTCGGCCCGACGGTCCGTATGTACGATCCCATGAAGGATCGCCGGATCAGCGTCCCCGAAGTGATTGAGAAATGGGGCGTGCCGCCGGAAAAGATGATCGACCTGCAGGCGCTGACCGGCGACTCGATCGACAACGTTCCGGGCGTGCCGGGCATCGGACCGAAGACCGCGGCGCAGCTTCTGGAGCAATTCGGCGACCTCGATGGGCTTTTGGCCCGCGCCGGCGAGATCAAGCAGGACAAGCGGCGCGAAACCATCATCGCCAATGCCGACAAGGCGCGCATCTCACGCGAGCTGGTGACGCTGAAGAACGACGTGCCGCTGAAGGAAGGGTTGGACGATCTCATCCTGCATGCGGCGGACGGGCCGAAGCTGATCGGCTTCCTGAAGACCATGGAATTCACCACGCTGACCCGCCGCGTCGCGGAAGCGACCGGAACCGATATCGGCGACGTGCAGGCGGCGCCCGTCACCATCGAGCGCGCCGACACCGCGCACGGCCCCGATGTCGGCGCCGGCGCGCCGCCGGCCCCAAGGCCGGCCATGGCGACGCCGAACGACGCCGCGAAGCCTGCCGCGCCAGTAAGAGCGGAAAACGCTCCGCCGCAGGGCGACACCCCTTCCCTGCTCTCGGCGCTGCGGCTGGAGCAGGCGACGGCGCGCAAGATCGACCCTTCGGCCTATACGGCCATTCGCGACACGGCCACGCTCAAATCCTGGATCGCCGAGGCGAAGGAGGCCGGCATCCTGGCCTTCGACGCAGAGACCACCTCGTCCAATCCGATGCAGGCCGAGCTGGTCGGCCTCTCCATGGCGAGCGCGCCCGGTCGCGCCGTATACGTGCCGCTCGCCCATAAGAGCGGCAACGGCGACCTGCTTGGCGGCGGCATGCTGGCGGACCAGATCCCGGTCCGCGAGGCGCTGGCGCTGCTCAGGCCGCTGCTCGAGGACAGGTCGGTCCTCAAGATCGTGCAGGACATGAAATACGACATCGTCGTGATGAGCCGGCACGGCATTGAGGTCGCCCCGTTCGACGACACCATGCTAGTCTCCTATGTGCTCGACGCCGGCACCTCCGGCGGCCACGACCTCGCCTCGCTGTCGGAGAAGTGGCTCGGCCATGCACCGGCCTCGAAGAAAGAGCTTGCCGGCTCGGGAAAGAGCGCCGTCGGCTTCGGCCAGGTCGACATCGAGCGGGCGACCGCCTATGCCGGCGAGCAGGCCGATCTGGCGCTGCGGCTTTGGCAGCTGCTGAAACCCCGGCTCGCCGCCAAGGGCCTCGTTTCCGTCTATGAACGGCTGGAGCGGCCGTTGGTGCCCGTGCTCGCCCGCATGGAGCAGCGCGGCATTTCGATCGACCGGCAGATCCTGTCCAGGCTGTCGGGCGAGCTGGCGCAGGGTGCCGCCCGCGTCGAGGAGGAGATATACGGGATCGTCGGCGAGCGCATCAACATTGGCTCGCCCAAGCAGCTCGGCGACATATTGTTCGGCAAGATGGGCCTGCCCGGCGGCTCCAAGACCAAGACCGGTCAGTGGTCGACCTCGGCGCAGCTTCTGGAAGACCTTGCCGCCGAAGGCCATGAGCTGCCGCGCAAGATCGTCGACTGGCGCCAGCTCACCAAGCTGAAATCGACCTATACCGATGCGCTGCCGGGCTTCATCAATCCCGGCACCAATCGCGTCCACACCTCATATGCGCTGGCGGCGACCACGACAGGACGCCTGTCTTCCTCCGATCCCAATCTGCAGAACATCCCGGTGCGCACTGCGGAAGGCCGCAAGATCAGGACGGCCTTCATCGCCGAGAAAGGCCACAAGCTGGTCTCGGCCGACTACAGCCAGATCGAATTGCGCGTGCTGGCGCATGTCGCCGAGATCCCGCAGCTCAAGCAGGCCTTCGCCGACGGCGCCGACATCCACGCCATCACCGCGTCGGAAATGTTCAACGTGCCAGTCGAAGGCATGCCTTCTGAAGTGCGCCGGCGCGCCAAGGCGATCAATTTCGGCATCATCTACGGCATCTCGGCCTTCGGCCTCGCCAACCAGCTGTCGATCCCGCGCGAGGAGGCAAGCGCCTACATCAAGCGCTATTTCGAGCGCTTCCCGGGTATCCGTGACTATATCGAGGAAACCAAGGCCTATGCCCGCGAATACGGCTTCGTCGAGACCATCTTCGGCCGCCGCATCCACTATCCGGAGATAAGGTCCTCCAACCCGTCGCTCCGCGCCTTCAACGAGCGCGCCTCGATCAACGCCAGGCTCCAGGGCACCGCCGCCGACATCATCCGTCGCGCCATGGTGCATATGGAAGAAGCGCTGGAGAAGGCGAAGCTGTCGGCCCGCATGCTGCTGCAGGTGCATGACGAGCTGATCTTCGAGACGGTGGAAGCGGAAGTCGAAGCGACGATCCCCGTGGTGCGCCGGGTGATGGAGAACGCGCCGATGCCGGCGGTCTCGATGTCGGTGCCGCTGCATGTCGATGCGCGGGCCGCGGATAATTGGGACGAGGCGCATTAACGCCTCAGATTCGTTCGTCATCCACGGGCGGAGCAAGGAGCGAAGCGACGCGCGCACGGCGGTTGCGGATAGCCTCGCAAGGTACGCCGCTCTTCGATCCAGATTCTGCGCCGTTGGCGGCGAGTGTATGTCACGGCATGGATACTAGGGTCTGCGCGCGTCGCTTCGCTCCTTGCTTCGCCCTAGTATGACGACGTGAAGGTCTTACGCGGCCTCGGCCCGGCACTTCGCGCACACGCCCCGAAACTCGATCACCGCCTTCTTGGCGGCGAAACCCGTCGAGCGCACCCACTCGTCCAGCCGGTGGTCGACATCGTGGTCGGACATCTCGGTCACCTGGCCGCAGCTGTCGCAGATCGCGAAGGCGGTCATCGAGTGGCTGTGATCGTGCGGCTCGGCGCAGGCAACGAAGGAGTTGAGGCTTTCGAGCCGGTGCACGAAGCCCGACTTCACCAGCGTGTCTAAAGCGCGATAGACCTGCAGCGGCGCCCGGAAGCCGCGCTCGCGCAGCTGGTCGAGCAGCATATAGGCGCTGAGCGGCCCGCTAGCGGCCTCGAGCTTCTCGAGCACGCACAGCTGGTTCTTGGTCAGCGCATCCCTTGCCGTCATCTTGTCCATCCGGTCGTCGCATCGTCTCGCGTGCCGATTGCGCACATGAAACGCTCACCGCTCATGAGATAGCGACGAATGCGCATTTTTGCCACTGTTTCCGCAGTTGGCTTGCCTGGCGCGCAGCCACTACTTGCGCGGCGGCCCCTTGCGCTCGGCGGAAGCCGCCCACAGGTTGATGTCGGCCTCGCGTGCGTAGCTGTCGATCTCGGCAAGCTCGGCATCGCTGAACTCGAGCGTCTTGAGCGCGCCGACGCAATCCTCGACCTGCTCCGGCCGGCTGGCGCCGATCAGCGCCGTCGTCACCCTGCCTTTGCGCAGCACCCAGGCCAGCGCCATCTGCGCCAGCGTCTGGCCGCGCCGGCCGGCGATGGCGTTGAGCGCCTTGATGTTGGCGATCGACTGGTCGTTGATGAAGGCGGGCCTGAGCGACTTGCCCTGGGATGCACGGCTGCCCTCGGGAATGCCGCCGAGATATTTGTCGGTCAGCATGCCTTGCGCCAGCGGTGAGAACACGATCGAGCCGATGCCCAGCCCCTCCAGCGTGTCGAGCAGCCCGTCCTCCTCGACCCAGCGGTTGAGCATCGAATAGCTCGGCTGGTGGATGAGGCAAGGGGTGCCGAGCTGGCGCAGAATGTCGGCCGCCTCGCGCGTGCGCTGCGAGTTGTAGGAGGAGATGCCGGCATAGAGCGCTCTGCCCGAGCGCACCGCATGGTCGAGCGCACCCATCGTCTCCTCCAGCGGCGTCTCGGGATCGAAGCGATGGGAATAGAAGATGTCGACATAGTCGAGCCCCATCCGCTTCAGGCTCTGGTCGAGGCTCGCCAGCATATATTTGCGGCTGCCCCATTCACCGTAGGGACCTTCCCACATCCCGTAGCCCGCCTTGGTCGAGATGATCAGCTCGTCGCGATAGGCGGCGAAATCAGTACGCAAGATCTCGCCGAACGCGGTCTCGGCCGAGCCGGGCGGCGGGCCGTAATTGTTGGCGAGGTCGAAATGCGTGATGCCGAGGTCGAAGGCCTTGCGCACGATCGCCTGCTTGGTCCTGTGAGGCGTGTCGTTGCCGAAATTGTGCCACAGCCCGAGCGAGATGGCCGGCAGCTTGAGGCCGGACCGTCCGCAACGGTTGTAGATCATTTTCTCGTAGCGGTTCTCGGCGGCGACATAGGGCATGGGGAATCCTCGGGATCGAAGCGGCGCGGGGATCGCCGCTACATGACTTGAATCGATGCTTGCCCTCCATCCTTACCCTCTCCCCGCCGAAACGGGGAGAGGGGTCGCCACCTACTTTTTCTTCGCCAGCAGCGCCTTGGCCTCCTTGATGCCGAGCGCTGCCGGTCGCTCGCAAGTCGTTTGCATCACGACGAACTTGCCGCTTTCACCGGAGCGCAGGATGCCGGTCATGACGTCGACGGCATGCAGCGCCAGCTCCATCGAGCAGCGATGCGGCCGCCCTTCGGCGATGGCGATCGCCATGTCGGCAAGGCCTGCGGTGCGATAGTTGGCCATCATGCCCTGGCTGTGCATCTCGTTGGGCACGCCGAACGGATGATCCCACTTGGGCAGCTTCTTCACCGGCTTGGTCGCATCGGTGAAGCGAACCTCGCCACCGAAGAAGTTCGGATCGGGCACGAAGACGGTGCCCGCCTCGCCATAAAGCTCCATCGGCGCGTGGCCATGGCTCCAGACGTCCCAGCTGGTGTTGAGCGTCACCACGGCGCCGTTCGCGAACTCCAGCAGCGCGTGGATGGTGGTCGGCGTGTTGACCGGGATTTTTTCGCCCGCGCGGGGCTTTGAGCTGATCGTTCGCTCCTTGGCCGGCGTCGCCGCAAAGGCCGCAACCTGCTTTACCGGTCCGATCAGCTGGATCAGGTTGGTGACGTAGTACGGACCAATATCGAGCACCGGGCCGGCACCCGGCTGGAAGAAGAAATCTGGGTTGGGGTGCCAGTGCTCCATGCCGTGGCCCATCACATGGCACGTGCCGCTGGTGATCCTGCCGAGCTTGCCGCTGTCGATCAGCTCGCGCGCCAGCTGATGCGCGCCGCCGAAGAACGTGTCCGGCGCCGAACCGATGCGTAGCCCCTTCTTCTCGGCCCGTTTCTTAAGGTCGAGCCCTTCCTCGATCGACAGCACGAAAGGCTTTTCCGAATAGACGTGCTTGCCGGCCTCGAGCACCGCCTTCGACACTTCATAATGCACGGCCGGAACGGTGAGATTGACGACGATGTCGATCTCGTCGTCCTTGAGAAGGTCGTTGACCGTCTCGGCGCGGAGCTTGAACTCCTTCGCCCGCATCTTCGCCGCGTCCATGTTGATATCCGCGCAGGCGCGCATCTTGATGCCGCGAAACAGCGGCGCCAGCGAGAAATACGCCTTCGAGATGTTGCCGCAGCCTATGACGCCTACGCCAAGTTTGTTTGCCATGATGGTATGTCCTAGTAATTCTTGACGGATTCGATCGAGCGACGGGCGAAGCGCTCGATGTCGTTGGGGTTGTCCTGCTCCATGACGAAATACTTTGCCGCGCTTCTGGCGCGCAACGTCTTGATCAGGCCGGGCCAGTCGATGGTGCCGTGACCGACATCCGACCAGCCGTCCTCGTCGAGCCCCTCGCCTGGCTTGGCCATGTCCTTGACGTGGACGGCATTGATGCGACTGCCGTGCCTCTCGATCCAGGGCAGCGGATCGGCGCCACCGCGCACCACCCAGGCGACGTCCATCTCCCAACCGATGTCGGGCGCCGCGGACAAGATATGGTCCTGCGGCAGCGAACCGTCGGCGAGCGACTTGAACTCGAAATCGTGGTTGTGCCAGGCAAATCCGTAGCCGCCTTTCTTCACGGTCTCGCCGACCTTGGCGAGCCGCTCGCCGAAGCCGCGCCAGCCGGTGGCATCGCCGGGCCGCGCATCGGGCATCAGATAGGGGCAGATCAAGAGCGAGATGCCGAGCGCATCGGCTGTTCTGCGCACGCCGTCGAAGTCCTTTTCCAGCGCATCGATCGAGAAATGCCCGGTCGGCATGGCGAGCCCGTTCTTGTCGAGCTCGGCGCGGAAAGCCTTGGGATCGTCATAAACGCCGCCGAAGCCTTCGACTTCCTTGTAGCCGAGCTCGCCGAGCATCTTCAGCACGCCGTCCCATGGCTGGAAATTTCGGGCGCTGTAGAGTTGGAATGACCAGTTCATCTGTCCTGTCCGTTCTGCTTGGGGATGATTTTTTCGGGTTAAAGGCGGCTGTCGGTCTCGGCGTCGAACAGCGAAGCGCGCGCCGGATCGAAGCCGATGCGGATCGCATCGCCGTTGCGCAGCGTCTTGTCCGCTTCGACGCGGAACGAGAGGATCTGGCCGCCGAGCTTGGTCCAAACCAGCGTGTCGGAGCCCATCGGATCGACGATCTCGACCGTTGACTCGGCGGTGAAGGGCATCGCCTTGGCCGCGTCTCCGAGGGCAATGTGCTCGGGCCGGATGCCGAAAACGCAGGGCTTGCCGGCACGGCCGTTGTCGCCATCGAACTGATAGCGCCCGAGCGGCACGGAAACACCATCGGCCTTGAACAGGGGAGCATCGCCCGCCTGCAACTCCCCTTTGAGGAAATTCATCGCCGGCGAGCCGAGAAAGCCGGCGACGAAACGGTTGACCGGGCGGTTGTAGATCGTCTGCGGCGCATCGAGCTGCTGGATCACGCCGCCCTTCATCACCGCGATGCGGTCGGCCAGCGTCATCGCCTCGATCTGGTCATGGGTGACGTAGATCATCGTGTTCTGCAGCCTGCGATGCAGAAGCTTGATCTCGACGCGCAGCTCAGAGCGCAGCTTGGCGTCGAGGTTGGAGAGCGGCTCGTCGAACAGGAAGACGTCGACGTCGCGCACCAGCGCCCGCCCGATCGCCACGCGCTGGCGCTGGCCGCCGGAAAGCGCCGACGGCTTGCGCTGCAGAAGCGGTTCGATCTGCAGGATCTCGGCCGCGCGTGCGATGCGCTTGGCGATCTCCTCCTTCGGCACGCCGGCCACGCGCAGGCCGAAGGACAGGTTCTTCTCCACCGTCATCTGCGGGTAGAGTGCGTAGGACTGGAACACCATGCCGATGCCGCGGTCTTTAGGCTCCTCCCAGGTGACGTTCTTGCCCTTGATGAAGATGCGGCCTTCCGAAATGTCGAGCAGGCCGGCTATGCAGTTGAGCAAGGTCGACTTGCCGCAGCCCGACGGCCCGAGCAGCACGATGAACTCGCCCTCGGCGACGTCCAAGTTGAGCGTCTTCAGCACCGACATGACGCCGAAATTTAGCGACAGGTCCTGGATCGAAACGCTGGGATTGGCGATTGCTGCTGCCATCATCATCCTTTCACCGCGCCAGCGGCGATGCCGCGCACGAAGAGCTTGCCGGAAACGAAATAGACGATGAGCGGCACGAGGCCGGTCAGGATGGTCGCGGCCATGTTGACGTTGTATTCCTTCACGCCCTGCACCGAGTTGACAATGTTGTTGAGCTGCACCGTCATCGGATAGGTGTCGGGGCGGGTGTAGACGACGCCAAACAGGAAGTCGTTCCAGATGCCGGTCACCTGCAGGATAATGGCGACGACGAAGATCGGCATCGACATCGGCAGCATGATGCGTAGATAGATGCCCCAGAACCCGGCGCCGTCGACGCGCGCGGCCCTGAACAGCTCCTCCGGCATCGACGTGAAATAGTTGCGGAACAGAAGCGTCAGGATCGGCATGCCGAAGATCGAATGCACGATCACCAGGCCGGTGAGCGTGCCGTAGATGCCGATCTCGCGCAGGATGATGACGATCGGATAGATCATCACCTGATAGGGGATGAAGGCGCCGACGATCAGGATAATGAAGAAGCTGTCGGCGCCCTTGAAGCGCCAGTTGGCCAAAGCATAACCGTTCACCGAAGCGATCGCGATCGACAGCAGCACCGACGGCACGGTGATGCGCACCGAATTCCAGAAGCCGCGCGAGAGCCCGTCGCAATTAAGCCCGGTGCAGGCGGTCGCCCACGCCTTTACCCAAGGCTCGAAGGTGATCTCCAGCGGCGGCGAGAAGATGTTGCCGAGGCGGATTTCCGGCATGCCTTTCAGCGACGTGACGACCATCACGTAAAGCGGCAGCAGATAATAGAGCGCCACGACGATCAGCGTGCCGTAGAGGAAGATGTTGCGGCGCGACAGCACGTGTCGCGGCTTCGTTCCGCTCGGCCCCAATGTATCGGGCAACGGAGCCTCGCGCCGGAGGGCGTCCGCCTTGACGGGGATGGAAGCCGCAATCTCAGCCATGCTTCTTGCCTCCGAATTCGAGATAGGCCCATGGCACGATCACGATGACCACCGAGAGCAGCATCATGGTCGAGGCGGCAAAACCCTGGCCGAGATTCTGGGCGAAGAACATGTAGTCGTAGACGTATTTCGCCGGCACTTCGGAGGCGATGCCGGGGCCGCCGCTGGTCTGGGCAACCACGAGGTCGTAGACCTTGACGATGCCCGCTGCGATGATCACCAGCGTGGTGATGAAGACCGGTCGCATCATCGGGATGACGATGAAGAGATAGGTCTTCCACATCGGGATGCCGTCGACCCGCGCGGCCTTCCAGATGTCCTCGTCGATGCCGCGCAGGCCGGCGAGCATCAGGCACATGATCAGCCCCGTGCCTTGCCACAGTGCTGCGATCGAAATGCCGTAGATGACAATGCTGGAATTGTAGAGCGGATCGAAGCTGAAGCTCGTCCAGCCGAGGTCGCGCACGACGCGCTGGACGCCGAAGTCCGGATTGAGCAGCCACTGCCAGACGAGGCCGGTGACGATGAAGGAAAGCGCGAAGGGATAGAGGAAGATGGTGCGGAACGTGTCCTCGAAGCGGATCTTCTGGTCGAGCAGCGCCGCCAGGATGAAGCCGATGACCAGCGAAAACACCAGCGAGATGGCGCCGTAGATCAGAAGATTCTCGATCGAGACCAGCCAGCGCGGCGTCGCCCACAGCCGGTAATATTGGTCGAGCCCGACGAAACTCAGCCGTGGCAGCAGCTTCGAATTGGTGAAGGAATAGAGCACCGTCCAGGCCGTGCCGCCGACGAAGACCACCAGCGCGGTCAGGATCATCGGGATCGACGCGACCTTGGCATTGAGATTGCGGAAAAGCTGGTTGGGGCGTTCGCTGTTGCTCATCTCGGCAGCCGCGCGGGGACAATGAGGACATCTCGCTCCCGACCCCGGATAAGCAGGGGCCGGGAGCTGGCGGGGGCGCCGTCGATCAGTCGGCCGAAGCGATGATGTCGGCGAAGCGCTTCTGCGCCTCTTCGAGCGTCATGTCGGGCTTGGCGAAGAATTCGGAGAACAGATCCTCCTTCTGCTTCTGGCTGTCCTGCGAGAGCAACTGGTCCGTCCACGGGATGACGGCGCCCTTGGCGAGGATGGCGAGACCCTTCTTCATGCAGTCGTTCGCCGTGTTGAGGTCGACGTCGCCGCGCACCGGCAGCGAGCCTTTCTTGAGATTGAAGGCGACCTGCGTCTTCGGATCGAGCAGCGTCTCGGCCAGGACTTCCTGTGCCTTGGCCTTGTCCGCATCCTTGAGCAGTGGGAAGTAGAAGGCGTCGCCGCCGGTCGCGATGACCTCGTTCAACCCGAGGCCGGGCAGGCAGGTATAGTCCTTGCCGGCGGTCTTGCCGGCGACCTGGAACTCGCCCTGCGCCCAGTCGCCCATGATCTGGCCGCCTGCCTTGCCGGTGATGACGAGGTTGGTCGCCTGGTTCCAGTCCTGCACGTTGGTGTTCTTGGCCATCTTGCGCGCGTCGTCGGCGGCCTTGAACACTTTGGCGATCTCGGGGCCGCCGGCGAATTTGGCGTCCTTTTCCTTGTAGACCTTGAGGAAGGCGTCGGTGCCGCCGACCGCAGCGAGCAGCACGTCGAAGGCGCCCGATGCCTGCCAGGGCTGACCGCCGACGGCGAGCGGGATGATGCCGGCCTTTTCCAGCGCCGGCGCAGCGGCCACAAACTCGTTCCAGTCCTTAGGCAGCGGCACGCCTGCCTTCTGGAAGGCCTCGTTCGACAGCCAAAGCCACTGCCAGGAATGGATATTGACCGGCACGCAATAGATCTTGCCGTCGATGGTGCAGCTATCGAGCAGGCTCTTAGGCCGCACGATTTCCGTCCACTTGTCCTTGGTGGCGAGATCGGTGAGGTCGCGCATCAGCCCGGCCTGGACAAGCTCCTCGGCCTGGCGACCGTGATTGAATTGGGTGGCGCCCATCGGGTCGCCGCCGGTGATGCGGCTGATCATGATCGGCCGCGCCGTGCCGCCGGAGCCGGCGATGGCGCCATCGACCCAGTGATTGCCGGTCGCGTCGAAGGCCTTGGCGAGTTCAGCCACCGCCGCCGCCTCGCCGCCCGAAGTCCACCAATGGGTGACTTCGAGGTCGGTCGCGGCCGCCGGTCCGGCGAAGTTGAGCGCGACCGTCGCGGCGAACGCGGCAGTCAGGAATTTGTATCGCATTTCGGTTTCCTCCCAGAATCTGAAACGTTACAGATTTTCGATACGGCAAATGACCGGCATAGGCAACCCCTCGAATGAACTTCGTCCAAAATTTTTTCGAGTCGCGAACAAAATCCTTCTGCTGGAAGCGCTCGGCAGTGCCAAGCTCAACCGAATGATGCCAAAACCCGCAGGAAACTGAGATTTCTTTGCGATTCCAGTGGCTTTCGGCTCACTTCCTCACCACTGGCGGTGAAGATCGCGCTCAACCGCCTGGTCTGGGGAGTTGGCAATCTGTAACGTTTCAGTATATTGAATCGCGTCACGGGCTGAAAGCCGCGCAAATGTCGACGCGAAGGATTGCCGGTCAGCCTCGCGGCTGCTATGCGCCTGATGGGCGGGACGAATGGACAGACGAACCAAGGACAAGGACGGCGACACGTCGGCCAGGGAACGGCCGACGCTGAAGACGCTCGCCTTCATGACCGGGCTCGGCGTCACCACCGTCTCGCGCGCGCTGAAGGATGCGCCCGAAATCGGCGCCGAAACCAGGCGCCGCGTCCAGCTCGTCGCCAAGCAGATCGGCTATCGTCCCAACCGCGCCGGGGTGAGGCTGAGAACCGGCAAGACCAACGTTATCAGCCTGGTGCTCAACACCGAGCACGAGCTGATGAGCTTCGTCTCCGACATCATCTATGGCGTCACCGAGGCGATCGCCGACACGCCCTATCACCTGATCGTCACGCCCTATTCGCGCTCGCAGGATCCATTGGATCCGGTCCGCTACCTGGTGGAGACGGGCTCCGCCGACGGCGTCATCATTTCGCGCACGCAGCCCAACGATCCGCGGGCCCGCTACATGCTGGAGCGCGGCATTCCCTTCGCCACGCATGGCCGCACCGACATGGGGCTGGTGCATCCCTATCACGACTTCGACAACTACGCCTTCGCCGGCGAAGCGGTGCGGCATCTGGCCGGCATGGGCCGACGCCGGCTCGCTTTGCTGACGCCACCCATCGGCCTGACCTATCGCGGCCACACTGTGGACGGTTTCACCGATGCGCTGAGCGAAGTCGGCGTCAGCGAAGTGCCGTTCAACACCGTCACGATCGATCATTCGATCGAGCAGATCAGGATGCGGACCGCGCAGCTGATGCGGCGCGAGGATCGGCCGGACGGCTTCGTCAGCAGCGCCGCTGCGGCGACGCTCGCCATCGTCGCCGGCATCGAGGATGCCGGCCTGAAGCTCGGCCGCGACGTCGACGTGGTTTCGAAACAGTCGTCGGAACTGCTGCATCTGTTCCGGCGCGAACTGCTGGTGGTCAACGAGAATTTCCGGCTCGCCGGCTCCGAGCTCGCACGCGCGGTGCTCGGCTGGATCGGCGGCGCCGACCCCGGATCGCTGCAGTCGCTCAGCACGCCGGGCGAGGTCTTGCCTTTTCGAGGTTAGTGCTGGTTGCCGGTCAAGGAGGACCCTCTGCTCGACGCCGGAGATTGGCCAAGGCCACGCGGCTTCGTCATCAACTCTGAGGAATGCCCGACGACTTGACGCGACCTGGGCCTAAGCAGCCCCGCTGCCCCACGGCCCGTGGAACGCACCCTGCTCGCCGATCCGCTCGAAGCCATGCGCGCCGAAGAAATCGCGCTGTGCCTGGATCAGGTTCGAGGTGCCCCGGCCTTGACGGTAGCTGTCGAAATAGGCGAGCGCCGAGGACAGCGCCGGCACCGGCGAGCCGGTCTCCGAGGCTCTCGCAACGATCCGCCTGAGCGACGGATGCGCTTCCTTCATCATGGCGATGAAGGCCGGCGCCATCAGAAGGTTGGTGGAGGCGCCGCCCGAGCCGAAGGCCTCCGCCATCATGTCCAGCATCTGCGAGCGGATGATGCAGCCGGCGCGCCAGATCTTGGCGATGGTCGGCATCGGCAGGTTCCAGTTGAACTCTCTTGAGGCGCCGCTCATCACCGCGAAACCTTGCGCGTAAGCCGCGATCTTGCCGGCGAACAGCGCCAGCTCGAGATCCTTCAAAAGAGCCGCCTTGTCGCCGGAAATCTTCTCGACGCCGATATTGCCATAGGCCTTTTCCGCCGCCTGCCGCTCGTCCTTGATCGACGACAGCACGCGCGCCGCCACGGCCGCTTCGATCGCCGTCGCCGGAATGCCAAGCTGCTGCGCCTCGATGACCGACCATTTGCCGGTGCCTTTCTGGCCGGCGCGGTCGAGGATGACGTCGACCACCGGCTTGCCTGTCTTCGGATCGTCGGCCGCCAGAACCTTGGCGGTGATCTCGATCAGGTAGGAGTTGAGCCGGCCCTTGTTCCAGTCTTCGAAGACCTTGCCGATTTCCTTCGGTCCCATGGAGAGGCCGTCGCGCAGGATGCCGTAGATCTCGGCGATCATCTGCATGTCGGCATATTCGATGCCGTTATGGATGGTCTTGACGAAATGCCCGGCGCCATCGGTTCCGAGCCAGGCGGCGCACGGCTCGTCCTTGAATTTCGCGGAGATCGCCGTCAGCACCTTCTCGACGCGCTTCCAGGACTCTTCCGTGCCGCCGACCATGATCGACGGCCCATGGCGCGCACCCTCCTCGCCGCCGGAGACGCCCATGCCGATGAAGGTCAGACCCGAGCCAGACAGCTCGGAGAAGCGCCGCATCGTATCGCGGAAATTGGCGTTGCCGGCATCGATGACGATGTCGTTGTCGGAAAGCACGCCGCGAAGCGCCGCGATCTGCTCGTCGACCGGCTTGCCGGCCAGCACCATGATGATGATCGGCCGAGGCGGTCGGATCGCCGCGGCAAGTTCCTCCAGGCTGTAGCAAGGGACGACCCTGTCCTTCAGTGGACCGGCGCTCTCGAGGAAGGTGTCGGTGCGCGATGGGGTGCGGTTGAAGACGGCGATGCGGTGCCCATGCTCGGCGATGTTGAGCGCCAGGTTGGAACCCATCGTGCCAAGGCCGATCAGGCCGATTTCGGCTTTTTCCATCGTTTCTTCCCTGCTTTCGAATGCTTTTGTTGGAGGCCGCGTTTTGCAAAGGATGATTGACGGGCCTTCGCGACCGCGTCAACCGCCTCGCCGAATAGTGTCACTCCGCTCTGATGTCGATCGGCGCCTCGATCTTCACCATCTCGAAATCCGAAACGAGAATGTCGAGCCGGGCGTTCCAGCGGCCCGGCAGCGGTATGACGAGATTGTCGACCCGCCAGGTGCCGTCGCCGGGTTTGGTCGCCGGCCGCCTGATCGGCTCGATGCCGGAGTCCGGCTTGGACAGCACCAGAGTTACCTCCTTGGCGTCGAGCGGCCCGAAATCGCCGGTCATGATGACCATGGAAGCGGCGACCTGACCGGCGTGGCCGGGTATGATGCTGAGATCGGCCATCGCCTGCAGCGTATGGATATGGACCGATACCGGCTGCGCGGCGGCGATCGCCAGCGCGCGCGGCGGCGGCGTGAAGCGCCAGCCGGCGGCGACGCCGAAGATGGCGAGCACGATCAGCGTCTCGATGCCGATCGAACGCACCAGTCGCCGCTGCACTTCCGTGTCGCCCGCCTCGGCTGGCGCGGTGAGCGTCCAGCGGTTGACCGAGGCGAGCGTGAACAGGAACAGCAGCAAGGCAAGCTTCAAGAGCAGCAGGCGGCCGTAGGCTGTGTTGATCAGCGCCGCCGGCTCCTGCACCTGGATGATCGCCAGCACAACGCCGCTTGCGGCAAGCACGGCAACGACAGGCAGGATCGCACGCGAGAACCGGCGTAGGAAAACCTTCGCCTCCGCCGGCTGGTATCGCAAGGCAAGGCCGAGCGGCGCCAGCGCGCCCGCCCAAAATGCGATGGCCGCGCCGTGCAGGAATACCAGCGACCGCGTCAGCCATTGCGGCTCGGCGGCGCTTGCATGGCCGCTGGCGGAAAGTGCCGTGCCCACGCCGACGAGCCCGGCAAGCGCAAGCAGCTTGCGGCAAGCTCGGGGCCCGGCGAGAGACAGCAGCGCGAAGCCAAGCGCGATCAGGGCGACGAGAACCGTCCAGCCGAAACTGGTTTCAATCGCGGTCGTCCAGACGATCGGCGCTGCAAACCGTGCGAGCGGCGCCCCGAGCGCGTCCAGCCCTTGAAAGCCGAGCGAAGTCGGGGCGGCAGCCAGTCCACAGAGCAGAGCGCCTGTGACGAAACGCCGGCCGCAGCGGCGGCTTTCGGCCAGCCAGGCGAGCGAGAAGGCGCCGCCGGCGCCGAGAAACAGGCCGACATAGAGGAAGAGCTTGCCGATCCAGATCGCCGTGCGCAGCGACCAGTCGACGGTTTCGCCGACAACAGGCGCCGCACTCGGCGCGCCGACGGAAAACAGCGCCGAGCCGCCGACCGGATGGCCGTCCTCCGAAATCACCCGCCAACTCAGCACATGTGTGCCGGATTTGAGCGTCTCGGGATTGTCGATCTCGACGGTTCGGTCCGTGAGGCGAAAGGAGGTCAGGGCAAGCCGCGTGCCGTCCGGCCGCACAATAGTAAGGACCAACGGCGAGACCGGCTCGCTGAAGGTCAGCGAGAAACGGGCGGGGCTCTGCATCAACACCGTGCCGTCGGCCGGATCGGTCGCGACAAGCGCCGCATGCGCGAAGGCGCGGCCAGGCAGCACCAGCGCCAGCATCAGCACGAAAGCCGCGATCAGGCCGCCGGTGACTTGCCTGATGCGGCTGCCGCTCAGGCGGACTGGGTAAGATGCTGCGTTCATGCGGTCTTTCGAGAGGCGATGGCGCGCCCGAGCGGGCACGCCATCAAAGGATCATTTCTTCGGCAGCAATTTGATGCCGGGCGCCGGATTTTCCAAAGCATCCTCATCCTGGCCTGCCGCCGGAATTTCGATCCAGCGAGCCGCGGCATCGCCGCATTCCTGCACGACCGGGAAATAGAGCATCTGGCCGGCAGGCAGATCGGCAGCCAATGAGGCGCGGAAAACGAACTCGTCATAGAATTCGTCCAGCAGGTTGCCGCCGCTCCAGTCGACTTCCTTGACGCCGGTGGTCAGCGTCTCGCCATAGAGCTGATACGATTTCTCGTACCTGCCCTTCTTGGTCTGCAGCGTCCAGCCTGGCTTCGGCATCGGCTTCACCGAAATGACGCCTTCCGGGATCTGCACCCGCACCGCCGTCGTCGCCTTGCCTTCGCAGCCATGCGGCACGCGCAGAACGGCTTTGTAGGTCGAGCCGACAGCCGCTTCCTGCGTTTCCAGCGTGATGTGGGCGAGCGCGGCGGTCGTGCCGAGCGTCAGGAACGCGCCGGCCGCCAAAAGATACTTCTTCATGAATTATCCCTCTGATTTCTGGTGCGGGCGGGCGATCAATCGGCGTGCTCGTCCATCTCCGTCTCGCCCATGCCTTCGACGAGGAACTCGACCTTGACGCTGCCGGCCTTCTCGAAGGTCAGCGTCGCAGGGAACTTTTCGCCTTGCTTGGGCTGTCGTTTGAGGCCGATGAACATCAGGTGATAGCTGCCGGGCTTGAGTGCGACCTTGCCGCCGGCCGGGATTTCGAGGCCGCCGGTGACCGGCCGCATGGTCATGACGCCGTCCTTGACGCCCATTTCATGCAGTTCGGCCTTGTCGGAGATGTCGGAGGAAATCGACAGCAGCCGGTCCGGCGCACTGCCTTTGTTGGTCACGGTGAAATAGCCGCCGGCCACCTTGGCGCCGGGCGGCGTCGCGCGCGACCAGGGATGCCCGATTTCGAGATCGCCGGCCTTGAATTCATGCGCGAGGGCGCCGGGAATGCAGGCGAACAGGAAAAGGAGGGCGATCACTGCGAGGCCGAGGTGTTCGAAGCCACGCGGATGGGCCTGTGCGCGCGCTGCTGGAAAAGAATTGGACATGGTTGCTCCATGGCTATGAGATCGCGCCGGCGTCCGGTCGCGAGCAGTCTGATCTTGGATGAATGCACCCGCGAAAGGTTCCGCAGGGAGTCGTGCCGTCAGATCGTAGCCGGCGGCGCGCGCGGATTGGCCGGCGACCGGTCGCGGGCGAAATCGAGATGTCTGAAAGCCGGGGGCGGGAAAGCGACCGCTTCGAATGCCGAGGTCCTGGCAAGCGCGCCACTGTCCGGCGGCGGCAGATGCGCCGACGAAACCATGCTGCAGCCGAGCGAACAGCAGGCCGGCATATGCTGCTGGTGCGGATCGTCGCCGGGAAGCTTGACCGCCCCGTCATGTGTGCAGATGACGTTGCCGAAGGCATCGAGCTGCGAAGGCGCGCCGAAGGCGAAGGCGCCGAGCGCCGACTGGAGCAACAGCAACAGCGCCGCGACCAACGCGGCCGGCATGCTCCATCGTCTCAGCCGGATATCCAACGGTTTGCCTCTTCCAAGCAAGTTGGCGGACCCTAACACGGCGCCGGCGGCTGGAAAATCGGCAAAACCAGGCTGCGGCAACGCGGCGCGATACGCCAGACTCAGGCGAGCTGCGCCTGCCGCCCTTCTGGAATGGAACTCAGCAGCGTCTGGCGCGCCGACTTCAGATGCTTGCGGCAGGCGGCGTCGACCTTTGCGGGATCGCGGGATTTCAGCGCCGCGACATAGGCCAGATGCTCCTGGACAGCGACCTCGTTACGCTCGCGTTCCTGCGCCTTGTTCCACTGATAGTGGTAATGGAAGATCATCGCGATCACATCGTAGAAATCGACGATGAAGCGGTTGTGCGAGGCGCGATGGATCAGCCGGTGGAAGCGCTCGTCGAGCTCGGAGAATTCATTGAAGCGCGTTGCGATTTCGCGGGCCAGCTGGCGATGTTCTTCCTCGAGCCTGTCCAGGTCCGCCCAAACTGCGCTCTCCTCCGGCAGCGCGACGAAGGCCGCCGCCGAGCGCAATTCGAACATCTCGCGGATTTCGGTCAGCTCCAGCGCGAAGGCGCGGGTGAAGCCTTTCAGCACCCAATGGCTGTTGCGCCGCTTCTCGATCAGGCCGAAGCGCGAGAAGCGAATCAGGAATTCGCGCACGCTGGTGGTGCCGACGCCGATCTCGCGCGCGAGCTCCAGTTCGTTGATCTGCATGCCGGCCTCGGCGCCCTCGGCAAGCAGCCGGCGCATGAAGGAACGCTCGATGATCTCGGCCAGCGAGTCGGTCTCCTCCTCGGGGAAGAAATCTTCCGGCCGCGGCGACCTCAGCACCGTCTTGTTGCGCTTGTTCCAGGCGATCAGCCCCGTTTCCTCCATGCGTGAGAGGATGCTGCGCACCGTGGTGCGGCTGACGCCGAGCAGCGTTCCAAGCTCCGGCTCCGACGGCAGGCTCTTGGTTTCGTCGAGCAGCCTCAGGCCGCGGTTGAAGGCGTCCTTGTAGACGTTGTTGCTCTTCGACATGCCCCGTATCCCCCAACGCTTGCGGCGGCCCGCCGGAAGCGCGATATGATCGGTGTTCCTAGCGCAAGCCTCCGAAAAGCGGAACGGCTTTCGCCGGCTTGCCGGACGAGCAATTGCGCACCGAAAGAACGCGCGCCGCTCGCGGTGAAAAAACAATTGACGCAAAAATGTTTTTTCACGATAAAAGACATTATCCTCAAATGGGCGTATGTCAATCCGCCCACATTCCCAGGTTTACCCAGGACAGCCGCCCGTGAACGCCGCAACCACCATTCTGCTTTCCCCCGCCGACAATGTCGCGGTCGCCAATGGCCGCATCGAGATCGGTGCTGCATTGCCAGGCGGCGCGGTCGCGACTGCCGCGATCGACCCGGGGCACAAGGTGGCGATCAAGACGATCGCGGCCGGCGAAGCGGTGGTGAAATACGCGCAGGCGATCGGCCGCGCCACACAGGACATCGCGCCGGGGGAGCACGTCCATTCGCACAATCTGGTGTTCGAGAGCGGCCGCCTGCCGGTGGTGCCGCCGAGCGAGGCCGAGCACGCCACCGAGGCCGACCGCAAGCGCACCTTCATGGGCTATCGCCGCGCCGATGGTCGCGCCGGCACGCGCAACTTCATCGGCATCATCGCCAGCGTCAATTGTTCGTCCACCGTCTGCCATGCGATCGCCGACGAGGCCAACCGCACGCTGCTGCCAAAATATCCCGGCATCGACGGCTTCGTGCCGATCGTGCACGGCCAGGGCTGCGGCATGAGCTCCACCGGCGACGGAATGATGGTTCTGCACCGCACGCTCGCCGGCTATGCCCGCCATCCGAATTTCGGCGGCGTGCTGATGGTCGGGCTGGGC
This sequence comes from Mesorhizobium sp. WSM4884, assembly GCF_029625675.1. NCBI lineage: Bacteria > Pseudomonadati > Pseudomonadota > Alphaproteobacteria > Hyphomicrobiales > Phyllobacteriaceae > Mesorhizobium > Mesorhizobium sp. WSM4884. The sequence continues at coordinate 290,709 of NZ_JARTVO010000003.1, read as the reverse complement.
TGCGAGGTCAACCAGCTCACGCTTTACGGCCAGAAGGGCGTCGCCGCGGGAAAACGGCACTTCAACATCCAGGAGGCCGGCGGTTCGCGCAAATCCGTCGAAAGGGCCATGGGCGTGCTGGCCGAGATCGCCGAGGAAGTCGGCCAGTTGCAGCGCGAGCCGATCCCGGTCAGCGAGATCGTGGTCGGCCTGCAATGCGGCGGCTCGGATGGCATGTCCGGCATCACCGCCAATCCGGCGCTGGGTGCCGCCGTCGATATCCTCGCCGGCTGCGGCGGCATCGGCATCCTGTCGGAGACCACCGAGATCTACGGCGCCGAGCATCTGCTTGCCTACCGCGCCGCCTCGCCCGAGATCGCCGCCAAGCTCGACAGCTACGTCAAATGGTGGGAAGACCATACCGCCAAGCACGGCGCCTCGATCGACAACAACCCCTCGCCCGGCAACAAGCGCGGCGGGCTCACCACCATCCTCGAAAAGTCGTTGGGCGCCGTCGCCAAGGGCGGTCAGACGTCGCTCAACGGTGTCTTCGGCTATGCCGAGAAGGTCTCGGGCAGCGGCTTGGTGTTCATGGACACGCCCGGCTACGACCCGGTTTCGGCCACCGGCCAGGTTGCCGGCGGCGCCAATGTCATCGTCTTCACCACAGGCCGCGGTTCCTGCTTCGGCTGCCGGCCGACGCCGTCGATCAAAGTCGCCACCAACTCGACGATGTACCACCAGATGGAAGAGGACATGGACGTCAATTGCGGCGTCATCGCTTCCGGCGAGAAGACGATCGCCGGCATGGGCCGCGAGATCTTCGAGCTGATCATCGAGACGGCGTCCGGCCGCAAGACCAAGAGCGAGGCGTTCGGCTACGGCGACAACGAGTTCGTGCCCTGGCATCTCGGCGCGACGCTCTAACTATTTGTTTTTACGCAATTCCGGACGGAAAAACCGCTACACACTTTTCCTGGAATTGCTCTAGGCATTGTCAAAATAACGGCCGGTCGAACGGCAAGGGGAGGCTTTGATGAACAAACGCCGGATCGGCACGACCGCGCTCGAAGTCACCGAAATCAGCTTCGGCGGCGCGGCGATCGGCGGCCTCTACCGCGCCTGTCCGCGCGAGGCCGCCATGGCAACGCTGGAGACGGCGTGGAATGCCGGGCTGCGTTATTTCGACACCGCGCCCTTCTACGGCTTTGGCCTTTCCGAGCGCCGGACCGGCGACTTCCTGCGCGACAAGTCCCGCTCGTCCTATGTACTTTCGACCAAGGTTGGCCGCCTGTTCCGTCCGGTGCCGGAAGATCAGGTTCCCGACCACTCCTATGTCGATCCGCTGCCTTTCGCGCTCGATTACGACTATTCCTATGACGGCATCATGCGCTCGGTCGATTTCTCCTACGCGCGGCTCGGCCTCAACAAGATCGACATCCTGTTCGTCCACGACATCGGCGTCTACACGCATGGCGAAGAGGCAACGAAGATCCATTTCCGCCAGTTGATGGATGGCGGGCTGAAGGCGCTGGAGGAACTGAAATCGTCCGGCACGATCTCCGCCTACGGTCTCGGCGTCAACGAGGTCCGGATATGTCTCGACGTGCTCCGCCGCGCACCGCTCGACTGCATCCTGCTGGCCAGCCGCTACTCGCTGCTCGACCGCAGCGCCGAGGCCGAATTGCTGCCGCTCTGCCGCGAGCGGCGGACCTCGCTGATCATCGGCGGCGTCTTCAACTCCGGCATCCTGGCGACCGGCCCGGTCGAGGGCGCGCATTTCGATTACCTGCCAGCCACCAAGGATATTCTCGACCGGGTCGGCGCGATGCAGCAGATCGCCTCCAAAGGCGGCTATCCACTGGCCGCGGCAGCGTTCCAATTTCCGCTGCACGAGCCGGTCGTGGCTTCGGTGCTGACCGGCACGGCCAAGCCCGCCAATCTGACGCGCAACCTGGAGCTGCTCGACACCAAGGTACCAGCGGCCGAATTCGCCAAATACGATCCCTATACGATCATCCAGCGGCTTGGCTGAGATGCCGGTGTCATGCTCCAGCCCGTATCACGCAATCGGCACCAAACAGTGCTTGCATAGACCGTACCATTGCACTATCAAAACACGGCAAATGTTTTTTATTGATAAAGTTCCGTTTGGTTCTCGCCTATCCAGATGGAGCTTCCGCAACCTTCACCAGGCGACATAGGGAGGAACCTAATGAAATTTGTGACCAGCCTTCTCAACCGCCGCGCCTTCGTGGCACTGGCCGCCGCCTCGATGCTCGCCGGCGCGATGCATTCGGCCCCCGCCTCGGCGGCCGACGTGACCATCCCGATCATCGTCAAGGACACCACCTCCTTCTACTGGCAGATCGTGCTGGCCGGCGCCCGCAAGGCCGGTAAGGACCTCGGCATCAACGTGCCGGAGCTCGGCGCCCAGGCCGAGACTGACGTCAACGGCCAGATCTCGATCCTCGAGAACGCCGTCGCCGGCAACCCGGCTGCGGTCGTGATCGCGCCGACCGAGGCCAAGGCGCTCGGCAAGCCGATCGACGAGGCCGCCTCCAAGGTCAAGGTCATCGGCATCGACTCCAGCGCCGAATCCAAGGCCTTCACCTCCTTCCTGACCACCGACAATGTTCAGGGCGGCCGCGTCGCGGCTGACGGCCTCGCCGCCGCGATCGGCGCCGCCAATGGCGGCAAGGTCGAGGGCAAGGTCGCGCTGATCACTGCGCTGCCGGGCGCCGGTTCGCTCGAGCAGCGCGCGCAAGGCTTCAAGGAGCAGCTCAAGGCCAAATATCCCGGCCTTCAGCTCGTCGCCGACAAATATGCCGACGGCCAGGCCACCACCGGCCTCAACATCGCGACCGACCTGATCACCGCCAATCCCGACCTCAAGGGTATCTTTGCATCCAACCTGATCATGGCGCAGGGCGTCGGCCAGGCCATCGCCGAGAACAGCCTTGCCGGCAAGGTGGCGCTGATCGGCTTCGACAGCGACGAGAAGCTGATCAAGTTCCTCAATGACGGCGTCATCTCCGGCCTCGTCGTCCAGGATCCATACCGGATGGGTTACGACGGCATCAAGACCGCTTTGGCCGCCTCGAAAGGCGAGAAGGTCGAGGCCAATGTCGATACCGGCGCCAATCTCGTCACCAAGGACAACATGAAGGATCCGAAGATCGACGCGCTGCTCAACCCGAAGCTCAACTGAGCGGCATCGCGACAATCGTTTCCGGGGCCTCGACGCCCCGGAAACATCCGCCGCGGAAAGGCTTGGAAATCCGCCGGCTTGCTACGGAGCAATTCCAGGAACAGTGCGAAGCGGTTTTCCGTCCGGAATTGCGTGAGACCAAACTCCTAAAGCGGGTCGGCATTTCATTGGAAGCTGAACCGCTTTAGGCTCACCGTCAAGATGCGCTCGAAGACGCATCGCTGCGTACCCACCGGTTGAGATCAATCTGGGAGGATTGTCATGACGTCGACGGCGCAGGAACTGCACCCCGCACCAACGCTGGAGCCCGGCAGGACGATCCTCGAACTCAAGGGCCTCGAGAAGCGCTATCCCGGCACCCATGCGCTAAAGCCGGTGAACCTTGCCTTCAAGGCGGCCGAGATCCACGCCATCGTCGGCGAGAACGGCGCCGGCAAATCGACGCTCATCAAGCTGCTCACCGGCGTCATGCCGCGCACCTCCGGCGAGGTGATCTGGGAGGGCAAGCCTGAAGCGCTCGCCACGCCGCACGAGGCGATGGCGCTCGGCATCAATGCCGTTCACCAGGAGGTGGTGCTCTGCCGCCATCTTACCGTCGCCGCCAACATGTTCCTCGGCGAGGAGAATTCGCGCTTCGGTCTCCTGCAGCAGCGCGCCATGGTGAAGGAAGCGCAGAAGATCATCGACGGGCTGGGCTTCGATTTGCCGGCGCATGTCGTGCTCGGCGACCTCACCATCGGCCAGCAGCAGCTGATCGCCGCCGCCCGCGCCACGGTGCGCGGCACCAAGTTCCTGATTTTCGACGAGCCGACCGCCTATCTCACCCGCAAGGAAGCCGACCAGCTGTTCAAGCTGATCCGCCGGCTGAAGGGTGAAGGCGTCACCATCATCTATATCAGCCATCGGATGGAGGAGGTATTCGAGCTTGCCGACCGCGTCTCGGTGCTGCGCGACGGCACGCTCGTCGGCACCCGCAACATCGCCGAGACCAACGAGCCGGAATTGGTCAAGCTGATGATCAACCGCTCGATCGAGCAGATCTACCACAAGGAGCACTTCACGCCTGGCGCGACGATCGTCGAGACGAAGAACCTCTCGGGCAAGGGCTTCGAGAATATCTCGGTAACCGTCCGCGCCGGCGAGATCGTCGGCCTCTACGGGCTGATCGGCGCCGGCCGCAGCGAGTTCGTAACCACGCTCTATGGCCGCCACAGGAAGTCTGCCGGCCAGATCCTGTGGCAAGGCAAGGAGGTGCAGGTCAATTCCGAACACGATGCGATCCGGCTCGGCATGGCCCTCGCTCCCGAAAGCCGTCGCGATCAGGGCTTGTGCCTCAACCTGCCGGTCGGCATGAACCTCAACCTGCCGATCTACAAGCGCATTTCGAGCAATCTTCTGATCTCCGGCTCGCGCGAGAAGGCCGAGGCCGAGCGCCAGATCACGGATCTCCGCATCAAGACGCCGACGCGTCATGCGCTCGCCTCCAGCCTGTCGGGCGGCAACCAGCAGAAGATCGTCATCGGCAAATGGCTGGCGCATGGCGCCAAGCTGTTCATCTTCGACGAACCGACAGTCGGCGTCGATGTCGGCACCAAGGCCGAGATCTACCGGCTGTTCTCGACGCTGCTGTCGAAGGGCGCCGGCATCATCCTGATCTCGTCCTATCTGCCGGAAGTCTATGAGCTCGCCGACACGCTGCATGTGTTCCGGCGCGGCAAGCTGGTCGCCACGCATGGCTTCCACACCGCCAGCCACGAGGACATTTTGGGTCAAGCACTGGCCGAGAAACAAGAAAAGTCGGGAGGACAAAAATGAGCACCGAGGCGATCCCCGCCGAAAAACCCAAGCGCAATTTCAACGCCCTGTTCGGGCTGACGCTGCTTGGCCTTCTGCTGCTGATGTGGATCGTGCTGGCGGTCGCCACGCCGTCCTTCGCCACGGCGCTCAACATCACCAACCTTCTGCGCCAGGGCTCGCTGATCGCCATCCTCGCCGTCGGCCAGACCTTCGTCATCATTACCGGCGGCATCGACCTTTCGGTCGGCGCGGTGGTCGGCTTCACCACCGTCGTCGTCGCGCTTCTGATCAATGCCGGCTGGCCGATCTGGGCGGCGGTGCTGATCACCTTGCTGGTCGGCGTCGCCATCGGCCTCTTCCACGGCTTCGGCATCGTCAAGATGGGCCTGCCGCCCTTCATCATCACCCTCGCCACCATGACCTCGCTGCGCGGCATAGGCTTGCTGATGACCAACGGCAATTCGATCTCGATCAACAGCGACCCGTTCCAGGCCTTCTCGCGCGGCTCGCTGCTCGGCATCCCCTATCTGTTCTGGATGGTGATCCTGGTCGCGATACCGTCTTACGTCTTCCTGCATCACACGCGCTGGGGCCGCTACTTGTTCTCGGTCGGCTCCAACGCCGAGGCCGCGCGCCTTTCCGGCGTGAATGTGCCGCGCACCATCTTCATGGCCTATATCCTGTCCGGTCTGCTTGCGTCCTTCGTCGGCGTGCTGCTCGCCTCGCGCATCGGCATCGGTAACCCGACGCAGGGCGACACCTATGAACTGCAGGCGATCGCCTCGTCGGTGATCGGCGGCACCTCGCTGTTCGGCGCCATCGGTTCGGTGCACGGGCCGCTGATCGGCTCCTTCATCCTTTCGACGATCAACAACGGCGCCAACCTGCTCAACGTCAACACCTTCTGGCAGCGCGTCATCACCGGCATGCTGATCATCGTCATCGTCTACTTCGACGGCCTGCGCCGTCGCGGCAAATAACCGTCCCTGAAATGGCGCACCGGCCTCGATCGACCGAGGCCGGCGCTCTCGCAAGTACTGGATCAGCGCATGAAAGCCGTCGTCTGCCGCTCGCCCGGCGACCTTGTCCTCGAAGACCGTACGGAACCCGGTGCGCCGCCGCCCGGCTGGGCGCGGGTCGCCGTCAGCCATGTCGGCATCTGCGGCACCGACTACCACATTTTCGAAGGCAAGCACCCTTTCCTCGCCTACCCGCGCATCATGGGCCACGAGGTCTCGGGCACGGTCGTCGAGAGGGGTGAAAACGTCGACCTTTCCGTGGGCGAGCCGGTGATCATCAATCCCTATCTCGCCTGCGGCGAATGCATCGCTTGTCGCCAGGGCAAGCCGAATTGCTGCGTCAGCATCGAGGTGCTCGGCGTGCATCGCGACGGCGCCATGTGCGACGAGATCCTGGTGCCGGCGCAGAACCTTTACCCAGCGAACGGCCTGTCGCTGGCCGATGCGGCGGCGGTCGAATTCCTGGCGATCGGCGCGCACGCCGTGCGGCGCTCGCATGCCGTGCCCGGCCAGCGCACTCTGGTCATCGGCGCCGGGCCGATCGGCCTCGGCACGGCGCTGTTTGCCCGCATCGCCGGGCTCGACGTCAACCTGCTCGACATGAGCACCGAGCGGCTCGGCTTCGCCGAAAGCGAGCTCGGCTTTGCGGCACTCGACGGCTCGAAGGCGCAGGCGACCGAACTGGTGCGGCAGGCGACCGGCGGTGAAGGTTTCGACCTTGTGTTCGACGCCACCGGCAACACGCAATCGGTGCAGTCGGCCTTCGCCCATGTCGCGCATGGCGGCACGCTGGTGCTGGTCAGCGTCGTCAAGGACGACATCACCTTCTCCGACCCCGAATTCCACAAACGCGAGATGACGCTGGTCGGCAGCCGCAACGCCTTGCATGCCGATTTCGACCATGTCGCCGCCTCGATCCGGGACGGCGCCGTGCCGCTCGCCAAGCTCGTCACCCATCGCACGACCCTTGCCGGCACGCCGCGCGATCTCGCGCGATGGGCGCATGAGAAGTCGGGGCTGATCAAGGCGGTCATCGAGGTCGGATCATAACATGACGGGTGGTGAACCCGGACCGAATTGACGGCGCGCCGCGTCGGTCGGGAAGGCGCTCCTCAAACGCCAAGCCGCTGACAAGTAGCGACCGGAGTTGGTCTGGTATCAGCGCGAGTCAGATCAATCACGGTCTCGGACAAGGCCAGCTACAACGCCGAAAGCCTCAACTCGACCCGCTCGGCGGGAAATCGCGACTCCGCGAACTGGATAGGCTGGCCATCGACCGTCACATTGATGGCAACCGTGACAAGCACGATGGCGCCCGGCTGCAGGTCGAGATCGGCAAGATCGTCCGCATCGGCGTGGCGCGCCGACAGCACCGTCGAGTGCCTCAGATAATCGTTGATGCCGAAGCGCTTCAGCGAGGCCGTGATCGATCCCGTCTCGGCCATCGCGGCCTCGATGCCGGCGAAGCGCTTGGCATCGAACCAGGTCGTCGCGCGCGACACCGCATGCCCGTCGGCCTCGCCGCGCGTCTCCAGACGGATCACGGCCGCCCCCCTGGCGATGGCGAGCGCTTCGGCGATGCGCCGATTGGCTGGCTCGGTCGATGACGACAAGAGCGCGATGTGCCGCTCGCTCGTCTGCCCTTGCAGACCGGTCGAAAAGCGCGTGCGCGCGCCGATCGGATAGGACAGCCGCTTGCGCGACAAAACGAAGGTGCCGCGCCCCTGCTCGGCCTTGAGCACACCTTCCTGCACCAGCGCGGCAATGGCGCTGCGTACGGTATGGCGGTTGACGCCGTAGCGCTCGGCCAGCGCGACCTCAGGCGGCAGCGCCGCATTCTCGACGAAATCGCCGCTCGCGATCCCCTGCAGGATCCTGTCGGCGATCTGCCGCCACAGCGACACGCCGCTGCGCCTCTCGATGCTGCTCGCCAGCCCGATCATTTCCTGCCCCCGAACATTTTTCCCCTTTTGTCATCCACCCGTCATGGACTCTCGTTACGAGGTGACTATAATTTGTATAGTTGTCTATATCAATATACAAATTATCTCGATGCGAGGAGTGAAGCAATGCGAGGACAGGAAGCGCGCGAGCAGGCCGAGCGAAAAGCCGTTATGGCGACGCTGGCGCACGCAGCGCCCGAAGAGATCGCGCGTCTTTGGAATGGCTCCGGCCTGCCCTTGGAGGCCGAACTGCTGCGCGGTCCGGAAACCGGATTGGTGACGGTGCGTGGCAGGATCGGCGGCGGCGGCGCGCCCTTCAATGTCGGCGAGGCGACCGTCACCCGCGCAACGGTGCGGCTCCCCTCCGGGCAGGTCGGCCATTCCTATGCGCTCGGCCGCGACAAGAGCAAAGCCAGGCTCGCCGCAATCGCCGACGCGCTCTGGCAGGACCCTGTTCATCGCGAGGCTGTCGAAACGAAACTGGTCGCGCCGTTGCGCGCTGCGCTTGTTGCGGCGCGCGAGAAACGGCGGGTCGAGACGGCGGCCACGAAAGTCGATTTCTTCACCATGGTGCGCGGAGAGGACTGATGGATATCGCCACGCAATCGATCGAAGGCGGCTTCGCCGATCCCGTCTTCAACGCTCAAGTCGTATTCCGCGCCATCATGGACGCCATGGCGCGCCCAGGCAGCGTCCAGGCGCTGCCGGCGCTCGCCCAACCACCAGCGCCGCTGTCTAAAACTGCCGGCGCCGTCGCGTTGTCGCTGTGCGACAACGACACGCCGATCTGGATCGATCCGCGACTGCAGGCCGAAGCGTCTGTGAAGGCCTGGCTCGGTTTCCACACCGGCGCGCCCTTGGCCAACACGCCTGCCGACGCGCATTTCGCTTTGGTAGCCAATCCGGCGCAGATGGCGGCGCTCGACGGTTTCTCGCAGGGCACGCAGGAATATCCCGACCGCTCGACGACATTGATCCTGTTGGTCGACGATCTCGCTTCCGGTCCGTCGCTACTGCTCGAAGGCCCCGGCATCGAGAAGACGGCGATAATCGCGCCGACGGGCATGCCGCGCCATTTCGTCGAGCAGTGGAAGCAGAACAACCAGCGTTTCCCGCGCGGCGTCGACATCATCCTGGCGGCGCCCGGCCACCTCGCTTGCCTGCCGCGCACCACCCGCATCCAGACGATGGAGGCATGACATGTATGTCGCGGTGAAAGGCGGCGAAGCCGCAATCGCCAACGCCCACCGCCTGCTTGCCGATCGCCGCCGCGGCGACCGCTCGGTGCCGGCCCTGCGCCTCGATCAGATCGTCGAGCAGCTTGCGCTCGGCGTCGACCGGGTGATGAGCGAAGGCTCGCTCTACGACCGCGAGCTCGCGGCTTTGGCCCTCGTCCAGGCGCGGGGCGACATGATCGAGGCGATCTTCCTGGTGCGCGCCTACCGCACCACGCTGCCGCGCTTCGGCTACGCCAACCCGGTCGACACCGGCGCCATGCAGATCGAGCGGCGCGTGTCGGCCACGTACAAGGACCTGCCCGGCGGCCAGGTGCTCGGTCCGACCTTCGACTATACCCACCGCCTGCTCGATCCGGAGCTTGCCGCCGGCGCGGAAGTCGAGACGCCCGCGCAGCGCTCGGCCGAAGCGGAAGCCATGCCGCGCGTCTCCGCGATCCTAGCCCATGAGGGCCTGATCGAGGCGGATGGCGACATGCCGCTAGACCACATCCCCGGCGACATCACCCGCGAGCCGCTGCAATTCCCGATGGCGCGCGACATCCGCCTGCAGGCGCTGTCGCGCGGCGATGAGGGTTTCCTGCTGGCGCTCGGCTACTCGACGCAGCGCGGCTATGCGCGCAATCACCCCTTTGTCGGCGAGGTGCGCATCGGCGAGGTCGAGCTGGAGCTCGACGTGCCCGAGCTGCCCTTCGCCGTACCGCTGGGCTCGATCCGCGTCACCGAGTGCCAGATGGTCAACCAGTTCAAGGGCTCGGCCAAGGCGCCGCCGCAATTCACCCGCGGCTACGGACTGGTCTTCGGGCAGAGCGAGCGCAAGGCGATGGCGATGGCACTGTGCGACCGGGCGCTGCGCGCGACCGAACTTGGCGAGGACGTCGTGGCCGCCGCGCAGGACGAGGAGTTCGTCATCTCGCATTCCGACAATGTCCAGGCCACCGGCTTCGTCGAGCACCTCAAGCTGCCGCACTATGTCGACTTCCAGGCCGAGCTCGACCTGGTCCGCCGCATGCGCGCCGAATACGAGGCGCGGGAAAATGGGGGCAACGGTGAAGAGAAAAGGGAGGCCGCGGAATGAACGTGCAACCGACAGACATCGCCACCTACAACTTCGCCTATCTCGACGAGCAGACCAAGCGGATGATCCGCCGCGCGATCCTCAAGGGCATTGCCATTCCCGGCTACCAGGTGCCCTTCGCCTCGCGCGAGATGCCGATGCCCTATGGCTGGGGCACCGGCGGCGTGCAGGTCACCGCATCGATCATCGGCCCGGACGATGTGCTCAAGGTCATCGACCAGGGCGCCGACGACACCACCAACGCCGTTTCGATCCGCGCCTTCTTCAAAAAGGTCGCCAAGGTCGCGGTCACCACAGAGACCGCCAAGGCGACGATCATCCAGACCCGCCACCGTATCCCGGAGCAGCCGCTCAACGCGGGCCAGGTGCTGGTCTTCCAGGTGCCGATCCCCGAGCCGCTGCGCTTCCTCGAGCCGCGCGAGACCGAGACGCGCAAGATGCATGCGCTGGAGGAATATGGTCTCATGCATGTAAAGCTCTATGAGGACATCGCCAGGCACGGCCGCATCGCCACCACTTACGCCTATCCGGTCAAGGTCGAGGGCCGCTATGTGATGGACCCGTCGCCGACGCCGAAATTCGACAATCCGAAGATGCATCGTTCGCCGGCCTTGCAGCTCTTCGGCGCCGGCCGCGAGAAGCGCATCTATGCGGTGCCGCCTTTCACCGACGTCGTCAGCCTTGATTTCGAGGACCATCCTTTCGAGGTGCAGACCTTCGACCAGCCCTGCGCGCTCTGCGGCGCCGAGAACGTCTATCTCGACGAGGTCATCCTCGATGACCATGGCGGCCACATGTTCGTCTGCTCGGACACCGATCACTGCGAGAAGCGGCGCAGCGATCCTACCTCCCCCTTGTGGGGAGGTCGCGCCGAAGGCGCGGGTGGGGATCATGATCAATTTTCTTCTTCCTCAACCCCCACCCCGGCGCTGCGCGCCGACCCTCCCCACAAGGGGGAGGGTAAGGAGGCCCAATGAGCGACGAACCTCTGCTGCGCGTCTCGGCGCTCTCCAAATTCTACGGCTCACGCGTCGGCTGCGAGAACGTCACTTTCGATCTGTGGCCGGGCGAGGTGCTGGCGGTGGTCGGCGAGTCCGGCTCCGGCAAGACGACGCTGCTCAACTGCCTATCCACGCGTCTGCTGCCCTCTTCCGGCACGGCGAGCTACCGCATGCGCGACGGTCAGTGGCGCGAGCTCTACCGCATGAGCGAGGCCGAGCGCCGCTTCCTGATGCGCACCGACTGGGGTTTTGTCCATCAGAACCCGGCCGACGGCCTGCGCATGACGGTTTCGGCCGGCGCCAATGTCGGCGAGCGGCTGATGGCGGTCGGCGACCGCCATTACGGCAAGATCCGCGCCACCGCCGTCGACTGGCTGTCGCGCGTCGAGATCGACGAAGACCGCATCGACGACGAACCGCGCGCCTTTTCCGGCGGCATGCGCCAGCGCCTGCAGATCGCCCGCAACCTGGTGACCGGACCGCGGCTGGTGTTCATGGACGAGCCGACGGGCGGGCTCGACGTTTCGGTGCAGGCGCGCCTGCTCGACCTGTTGCGAGGGCTTGTCACCGATCTCGGCCTCGCGGCCATCGTCGTCACGCACGACCTCGCCGTGGCGCGGCTTCTGTCGCAGCGCATGATGGTGATGAAGGACGGCCGTGTCGTCGAAAGCGGCCTCACCGACCGCGTGCTCGACGACCCGCGCGCGCCGTATACGCAGCTGCTCGTGTCTTCGATTTTACAGGTGTGATGATGGAACGCATTTCCTTGGCACCGACCCCCACCCCGCCGCTTCGCAGCGACCTTTCCCACAAGAGGAAGGGTGGAACGCCGGCGCCCTACCTCCCCCTTGTGGGAAGGTCCGGGTGGGGGTACTTCAGCCACCACGCAAACAGCGACAGGAGCACTTTCTGATGCCCACGCCTCTCGTCGTTTCCGATGTCGCCAAAAGCTTCACCATGCATCTGCGCGACGGCGTCACGCTGCCGGTGGTGGCTGGCGTCTCCTTCTCGATCCGCGCCGGCGAATGCGCGGTGCTCGGCGGCCCGTCCGGCGCGGGGAAAAGCTCGATCCTCAAAATGCTCTACGGCAATTACGCCGTCGACGCTGGCCAGATCATCGTCCAGCATGGTGGGCTGATCGACCTCGCCTCCGCCAGCCCGCGCACCGTGCTCTCCGTGCGCCGTCACACCATCGGTTATGTCAGCCAGTTCCTGCGCACCGTGCCGCGTGTTTCGGCGCTCGACGTCGTCGCCGAGCCCCTGGTCGAGCGCGGCGAGGACAGAGAGGCGGCGCGGGAGAAAGCACGCACCTTGCTTGCGCAACTCAATTTGCCGGAAAAGCTCTGGGCGCTGCCGCCGGCGACATTCTCCGGCGGCGAGCAGCAGCGCGTCAACATCGCGCGCGGCTTCATCACCGAGCATCCGATCCTGCTGCTCGACGAGCCGACCGCTTCGCTCGACGCCAGGAACCGCGACGTCGTGGTCGAACTCATCGCCGCCAAGAAGGGGGCTGGCGTTGCTCTGCTCGGCATCTTCCATGACCAGGACGTGCGCGACGCGGTTGCCGACCGCGTCATCGATGTCACCGCCTTCGCCGCCGGAAAGATCGCCGCATGACGAAGAAGCTTTCGGAGGCGCCGCTGGTTCACGAGACGGCTGAGGTCGAGAACTCGAAGCTCGGCCGTTGGACCGAGATCGCCGAGCGCAGCCGCGTCTCGGAAAGCGAGCTCGGCGACTATTCCTACATGATGCAGGATTGCGCCGTCTGGTGCGCGACCATTCGAAAGTTCTCCAACATCGCGGCCGCTGTGCGCATCAACGCCACCAACCACCCGATCTCGCGGCCGACGCTGCACCACTTCACCTATCGCGCCTCGGACTACTGGGACGATGCCGAGCATGAGAGCGAGTTCTTTGCCCAGCGCCGCGCCAAACGGGTCACCATCGGCCACGACACCTGGCTCGGTCACGGCTCGACCATCCTGCCGGGCGTAACCGTCGGCGACGGCGCGGCGGTCGGCGCGGGCGCGGTGGTGTCGAAGGATGTCGCGCCTTACACCATCGTGGCCGGCGTGCCGGCAAAACCGATCCGCGAGCGCTTCGACCGCCGCACCGCCGAACGCTACCAGGCGCTCGCCTGGTGGGATTGGGACCATGCCCGGCTGCGCTCGGCACTCGACGATTTCCGCGAGCTCTCGGCCGAGGCTTTCCTGGAGAAGTATGGCGGCTGACGATGGTGAATGGTCAATAGTGAATGGCTGGGAAGCCTTCCTCACCATTCACCATTCACATCCTTGACACACGACTCGGACAGGAGGCGATTTCCCCACGGAGATCGTCATGCTCGACAAAGTAAAACCCTCGCTCGCCTCCTTCTTCGAAGGCACCAACCCGACGCCGCCGGTGCATCTCGGCACGCGCTACGACACATCGGGCAACTTCCTCCTTGAGCCTGGCAACACGGTCGTCAGCCACCTTGTCACGGGCTCGCCATCGGAAGCCGCGATCATCGAGGTGCGCGAGCGCATCCGCGCCATGCCCGACGCCGACCGCCTCGCCTTCACGCCGATCTCCAGCCTGCACATGACCTTGTTCCAAGGCATCATCGAGTACCGGCGCCGCCTTCCCTTCTGGCCGGCCGACATGCCGCTCGATGCCAGCATCGACGAGATGACCCGCCTCTACCTTGAGCGGCTGCAGGGCTTCGAGGGCAACGGTGCATTCAGGATCAAGACCATCGGCGTCACGCCAAACGGCCTGACCGTCGCCGGTGCCACGGAAGAGGACCACGCTGTCCTCAAGGCATGGCGCGACGCGCTCTCGATCCCGTTCGGCTACCGCCATCCGGACCACGAAACTTATGTCTTCCACATCACATTCGCCTATCAGATCCGCCGGCTTGCCGACGAACGAGTGTCCGCCTGGCAGGACCTGTTCGACGAGTGCCTGGCGTTCCTCGATCGCGAGGCTCCGGTGATCGAATTGCGCCCGCCTGCCTTCTGCAGCTTCAAGGACATGAAGCATTTCGAGGAATTGCTCGTCCTTGGCTGACGGTCGATGCAGGTCGCCCAAAGGTGCAAAGCGGTTTTGGGACAACGACATGCATCAAACCGACAACATGATCTGGCCTGTGAGTCGTAACAAAACTGACATCAATCCGACACCCCAGCTTCATGGGGCTGCGCTAGCGAAGGTTAACGGACCTTCGAAACCGCGACGTACCGGAGTTTTGCCATGTCAGCATCATCGGCCACGCTGGAAATCCGCGGCGTAACCCGACGATTTGGCAAGAACACCGCTGTCAGCGACATCAACGTCTCGATCCCGCAGGGCCAGATGGTCGGCATCATTGGCCGTTCCGGCGCCGGCAAGTCGACGCTTCTGCGCATGATCAACCGTCTCATCGATCCTAGCCAGGGATCGATTTTTTTTGACGGCGCCGAGGTTTCCAGCCTGCAGGGGTCGCCGCTGCGCCGCTGGCAGCGCGACTGCGCCATGATCTTCCAGCAGTTCAACCTCGTGCCGCGCCTGGACGTGCTGACCAACGTGCTGCTCGGCCGCCTCAACCACCGCTCTACGCTTTCCAACCTGCTTGGGATGTTCTCGCGCACCGAATGCGCCGAGGCGGTGGCCGCGCTCGAGCGCCTCGATATCGCCCGCACCGCGTTGCAGCCGGCCGGCACTCTGTCCGGCGGCCAGCAGCAGCGCGTGGCGATCGCGCGCGCCATGATGCAGCAGCCGAAGGTGCTTCTGGCCGACGAGCCGATCGCCTCGCTCGACCCGCTCAACGCCAAGGTGGTGATGGACTCGCTGCGCGACATCAATTTGCGCGAAGGCATCACCGTCGTCACCAACCTGCACACGCTGGACACCGCCCGCGCCTACTGCAACCGCATCATCGGCATGGCCGCCGGCAAAGTCGTATTCGACGGCGCGCCCGAGGATCTCGATCGCGATGCCGTGCGCACCGTCTATGGCGCCGACGCCAACGGGGTCGAGATCACCGAGGCCATCACGTCGACCAGCGTCAACATCAAGCCGAAGATCACCGCATCCGCCGGACCGCTCGAACCGGCCTTCCCCGGCTACTGAGTCCATCGCCCGGATCGTAGCCGCTCCGGGCAAATCGTGGATTTCGGCAAGAGCAACCCGGATCGCCCGCCCGCGTCAAAGGCTGAACTCAAAAATTCGAACGCTGCCGGCGCGAAGCCGGCAAAACAGGAGAGAGATCAATGTTCAGGAAAATGGTTTTTGGCGCCGTATCGTTGCTGGCCATGGCGGCAAGCGCCGCCCACGCCGCTGACATCAAGGAGTTCCGCGTCGGCATCCTCGGCGGCGAGAACGAGACCGATCGTCTGCGCAACTACCAGTGCCTTGCCGACCACCTGAAGGCCGAATTCGGCTTCGAGAAGGTGTCGCTGTTCCCGGCCGCCGACTATGACGGCGTCATCCAGGGCCTGCTCGGCGGCACGCTCGACTTCGCCGAGCTCGGCGCGTCCGGCTACGCCAGCGTCTACCTCAAGGACCCGAACGCCGTCACCCCGATCCTCACCACCAAGCAGACCGACGGCTCGACCGGTTACTATTCAATCGGCCTGGCACTGAAGACTTCCGGCATCACCGATATCAAGTCGGCCAAGGGAAAGAAGCTCGGCTATGCCGACCCGGATTCGACCTCGGGCTACCTGATCCCGCTGACCCAGATTCCGAAGGACACCGGCGCTTCCAACGAGAGCTACTTCGCCTCGACCCAGTTCAACGGCGGTCATGAGAACAACGTGCTTGCCGTCCGCGACGGCAAGGTCGACGTGGCGGTGGACGATTCCTCCGGCATCGGCGACTTCAAGAACGGCTACACCTCCGGCACCTTCCACAAGGAAGTCGCCAAGGGCGCCGTCGACCCGAACGACTTCGTCGAAGTGTGGCGCTCGGGCCTGATCCCGAACGGCCCGCTGGTCGTCCGCACCGCGCTCGGCGCCGACATGACCGCCAAGCTCACCGACTTCTTCACCCAGCTGCCGACCAAGGACAAGCCCTGCTTCGAAGGTGTCGAGGGCGGCGATTTCACCGGCTACGTTCCCGTGAAGCCGGACTTCTACAAGGTCATCGTCGAGGCCCGCAAAGCCGCGATCGGCGGCTGACGACATCAGGAAAGGGGCGGCGTCTTAAAACGCCGCCCTTTTTGCATTCACCGATCATGACAACAGCGACAATTCATTCCGAAGCGACGCGGCAGCAGGCCGACGCCTGGCGGCGCCAGACGTCGCTGCGCCGCTTCTACACCGCGCTCGGCGTCGGCCTGCTGCTGGTCGCCATGGTCGCGACCATGTGGTTCGCTGACGAAGCCAATGCGGGCCATTTCTTCGAGCGGCTGCCGCATATCCTCGACTTCCTGAGCTGGCTTATCCCGAAGGACTGGAACGACGTCTGGCGAGCGCTGTTCGACATCGCCTCGCCGCACGACAAAGGCACGCAGGAGTTCAACTTTCCGCTCGGCCGCGTCTATATCTGGGGCGGCTTCTACATCCCCGAATATTTCGAGCTGATGCTGACCACCGTCAACGTCGCGCTGGTCTCGACCTTCATCGGCTTCGTCTTTGCCGTGCCATTCTCCTTCATCGCCGCGCGCAACCTGACGCCGAGCCAGATCCTGCGGCTCATCGTCAAGCGTTTCATGGAACTGCTACGCGCCTTCCCGGAGATCGTCATCGCCGGCCTGTTCGCGGCCATCGTCTCGATCGGCCCGGTAGCAGCCATCATCGCCATCGGCCTGCATTCGATCGGCGCGCTGGGCAAGCTGTTCTACGAGATCAACGAGAACATCGACATGCGGCCCGAGGAAGGCCTGCGCGCGGTCGGCGCCAACTGGATCGAGCGGGTGCGCTTCGCCGACCTGCCGCAGGTGCTGCCCAACTTCATGTCCTACACGCTGCTCAGGATCGAGATCAACGTGCGCATCTCGACCATCATGGGAGCCGTGGGCGGCGGCGGCATCGGCGAGGAGCTGAAGCTTGCCATCTCGCGCGGATTCGGCGCCAAGACCCTGGCGCTGGTGCTGCTTCTCTTCGTTACCATCTTCTTGGTCGACCAGTTCTCCGCCTGGCTGCGCCGCAAGCTGGTTGGTGAACAAGCCTTCTTGATGAATGCCTGAAATGGCCATGACAGTCGATGAAATCAAAGCCATTGAGGATCGCCACCCGCAGGTATTCCAACGGCCGGCCTACAAGCGCTTCTGGCCGCTATTTCTGATCGTCGGCACCCTGCTTTATCTCGCCTACGCCTTGTGGTTCTTCAGCCTGCCACAGGTGCTGAGGGAATCGCACTGGGAGCGCCTGCCGCTCTTCCTGTCGCAATGGATCAGCTACGACCTGCAGCCGGAATTCCGGCTCGACCAGCCTGAGATCACGCCGAAATATCCGCGCTTCTCCGCGCTCGGCGAACATCCCGATCCGGATTGGGTGATCAAGAATCCCGACGGCACCTACACCGTGCAGATCGACGGTGAGGCCAGATCCGTCACCTTCGACAAGACCAAGGCGACGATCGTCGCCAACGGCCAGACCGTGCCGATATCGCTGACCGGCGGCAAGCCGGTGGTTACCGGTCCGGTGCCGGACTGGGTCATCGTGCATGACGACGAGGTCGTCGCCAGGATGGGCTTTGTCGGCGAGGTGCGCGTCACCGTCGACCGCGTCAAGGTGCGCAAGCGCTTCCTCGGCTGGGCGAATTTCGTCTTCGACACACGCTCGCCCTTCTTCGGCAAATCGGCGGGCGAGGTGTTCTCGCTGATCCTCTCCGGTCCTGAGCTCCAGCCGGGCACATCGAACCTCGCTTTAGCCGCCGACAACATCTGGAACAACGCCCAGTGGCAGCATGGCGATGTCTGGACGAAGCTGCTGCAGACCATCGTCATGGCGTTCCTCGGCACGCTGCTCGGTGGCATCGTCGCCTTCCCGCTCGCCTTCTTCGCCGCCCGCAACATTACGCCGAGCGGCCTGCTCAGCCAGGTGCTGAAGCGCTTCTTCGACTTCATGCGTTCGGTCGACATGCTGATCTGGGCGCTGTTCTTCACCCGCGCCTTCGGCCCCGGCCCGCTGGCGGGAAGCGCCGCTATCTTCTTCACCGAGATCGGCACGCTCGGCAAAACCTATTCGGAGGCGCTGGAAAACATCGACGACAAGCCGCGCGAAGGCGTGCTCTCGACCGGCGCCAACGGCATCCTGGTGCAGCGCTACGGCGTGCTGCCGGAAGTGGTGCCGATCTTCATCAGCCAGACACTCTACCAGTGGGAATCGAACACCCGCGGCGCGACCATCATCGGCGCCGTTGGCGCCGGCGGCATCGGCCTGAAGCTGTGGGAAGCCATGCGCACCAACTCGAATTGGGCGAACGTCTTCTATATGGTGCTCTTGACGCTGCTCGTCGTCTTTATCTTCGACAACATCTCGAACTTCCTGCGCCGCAGGCTCAGCCGCACGCTGCATGATTACAATAGGTTGCAGGCTGCGCCGGGGTAGTTCGCGCCTTCGTCATCCTCTGGCGAAGCAAGGAGCGAAGCGACGCGGCGCAGACCCGAGGATCCATTCCGTGACATTGGCCATGGAATGCAGCGGTTCAAAAAGTGGCGCTTACTCGGCGTCCCGATCTGCACCGTTGCGAAGCGTCGACGTCACGGAATGGATCCTCGGGGCTCCGCGTCCGCTTCGCTCCCGCTCCGCCCGTGGATGACGAAGGGAAGGCTTACGCCGCCTTCCTCCACCCATCCTTGATATGCCTGTACCCTTCGCGATAGACCGCCTCGGGGCTCTCGGCGAAATCGCGCCACACCTTAGTCGCCGCCGCCAGATCCTTCAGCGAACGCCCGAAGGATTCGATGGTCAGCCAGTCGTCATAGCCGCTCTTGCGGATGGCGGCGAAGGTTTCCTTCCAGGGGATGTTGCCGCGCCCCGGCACGCCGCGGTCGTTCTCCGAAATATGGATGTGGACGATGTTCTTGCGGTTGCGCGCATAGGCGCCGATCGGGTCGGCTTCCTCGATATTGGCGTGGAAAGTGTCGTACATCGCCTTGATGTGCGGGCGGTCGATCGCATCGATGTGTTCCGACAGATCGTCCATCGTGTTGAGCAGATAGCATTCGAAGCGGTTGAGAGCCTCGAGCCCGATGGTGATGCCTTTCTTGCCGGCATGGTCGCCGATGGCGCGCTGCGAGGCGATCGAACGCTTCTTCTCCGCCGCCGTCGGCCCGCTGCCGGAAAAAGCGCCGAGCGTCGAATGCAGCGGCCCGCTCAATCGGTCCGCGCCGAGCGCCGCGCTGCAGTCGATCGCCCATTTCATGTAGTCGATACCGGCCCTGCGCGTCGCAGCGTCCGACGAGATCAGGTTCATCGCCGGATCGCCCATGGCGGAGACCGCGGTGCGCTCCAGGCCGATGCGGTCGAGCATCTCACCGAGCCTTTTGTAGTCGTCGGGTTCACCCGCAAAGACCGGGACCTCGACGCCGTCGAAGCCTGTCGCCTTGATGTCCTTCAGCAGCGCCTCGTGCTTCTTCGAGACGCTGGTCGTCCACAAGAACATGCACATGCCGATTTTCATCGACACCCTCCCCCTTCAACGCCCGGCTGTCCCTTCCCGCCGGCTCTGCCACATGCTCCCTGGCTACAGTTTCGTCCACGCCCCATTCTTCTTCGACGACTTCACGCAGGCCTCGATGAAGGCCATGCCTTCAACGCCGTCCGCGATCGTCGGGAAGATCACATCCTTAGCCAGCTTGCCGCCCTTCTTGCGCGCCGCGCGAATGGCGCGGGCCGCCTCCTGGTAGATGTTGGCGAAACCTTCGAGATAGCCCTCTGGATGGCCTGATGGAACACGAGTCACGCGCGCTGCCACCGGCATCGCGCCGGCGCCGGCGCGGGTCAGCAACTGCTTCGGCTGGCCGAACGGCGTGTACCAGAGATAGTTCGGATCGGCCTGCACCCATTCAAGTCCGCCCTTCGAACCGTAGATGCGCAGCTTCAGTCCGTTCTCGTGGCCAGGCGCCACCTGGCTCGCCCAGATCATGCCCTTGGCCGGATGCTTGTTGCCGACCGGCTTGAAGCGCAGCAGCACATTGACGTTGTCGTCGAGCTGGCGGCCCGGCACGAAGGCGTCGAGGTCGGCCGAGAGCGCATCGAGCTCCAGCCCCGAGACGAAGCGCGCTAGGTTGTAGGCATGCGTGCCGATGTCGCCGAGCGCGCCGCCGGCGCCGGCCTGCTTCGGGTCCGAGCGCCAAGAGGCCTGCTTCTGGCCGGTGGCGGCGAGGTCTTCCGTCAGCCAGTCCTGCGGATATTCCGACTGCACGATGCGGATGTCGCCAAGCATGCCCTTGGCCACCATCTCGCGCGCCTGGCGCACCATCGGATAGGCGGTGTAGTTGTGGGTGAGCACGAACACCTTGCCGGTCTTTTCGACCAGCGCCGCGAGCTTCTTCGCCTCGGCCAGCGACGTCGCCAGCGGCTTGTCGCAGATGACGTGGATGCCGGCCTCTAGGAAGGCTTCCGCCGCAGGCACATGCACGTTGTTGGGCGTCACGATCGCCACTGCCTCGATGCCGTCCGGGCGCTTGGCTTCGGCCTTGGCCATCTCGGCAAAGGAACCGTAGCTGCGCGCCGGATCGAGCCCGAGTTCTTCGGCCGAAGCCTTTGCCCGTTCCGGATTCGACGACAGCGCGCCGGCCACCAGCACGAAATCATTGTCCATGCGCGCCGCGATCCGGTGCACCGCGCCGATGAAGGCGCCCTGCCCGCCGCCCACCATGCCGTAGCGGATCGGGCCGCCTCCCGTTTCCGACTTCGATGCGCCGACCATTTTTTGTCTCCCTCGTTGTCTCGGATATGCCTCCCCTCGGGGAGGGTGGCCCGAAGGGCCGGTGGGGTCGGTTCATGCCGAGCCCCACGCCCGGCGACCCCACCCCGACCCGCTTTGCGGATCGACCCTCCCCTCAAAAGGGGAGGGAAAGTAGCGCTAGATTCCCATCATCGCCCGCAGCAGCTTCTTGTCGCTCGTGCCGCCGGCGAAATCGTCGAATGCCCTCTCGGTCACCCGGATGATATGGTGCTGGATGAAGGGGGCGCCTTCGGCGGCGCCGTCCTCGGGATGCTTGAGACAGCATTCCCATTCCAGCACCGCCCAGGAATCGTAGTTGTACTGGGTGAGCTTGGAAAAGATGCCGCTGAAATCCACCTGCCCGTCGCCGAGCGAACGGAAGCGTCCGGCGCGATTCACCCAGCCCTGATAGCCGGAATAGACGCCCTGCCGTCCCGTCGGGTTGAACTCGGCGTCCTTGACATGGAAGGCCTTGATCCGCTCGTGATAGATGTCGATGAATTCGAGATAGTCGAGTTGCTGCAACAGGAAGTGCGACGGATCGTAATTGATGTTGCAGCGCTTGTGGCCGCCGACCGCGTCGAGAAACATCTCGAAGGTCGCGCCGTCGAAAACGTCCTCGCCCGGATGGATCTCGTAGCCGACGTCGACGCCGTTCTCGTCATAGACGTCGAGGATCGGCTTCCAGCGCTTGCCGAGCTCGGCGAAGGCCTCCTCGATCAGCCCCGGCGGGCGCTGCGGCCACGGATAGAGGTAGGGGAAAGCGAGCGCGCCGCTGAAGGATACCGAGGCCTTGAGGCCGAGATTCTTCGATGCCTTGGCGCCGAATTCCATCTGCTCGACCGCCCATTTCTGCCGGGCCTTCGGATTGTTGTGCACCTCGGGCGGCGCGAAACCGTCGAACTGCGCGTCATAGGCCGGATGCACCGCGACGAGCTGACCCTGAAGGTGCGTCGACAGCTCGGTGATCTCGACGCCGGCGTCGGCGCATATGCCTTTTACCTCGTCGCAATAGGCCTTCGACGATGCCGCTTTCTTGAGGTCGAACAGGCGCCCGTCCCAGGTCGGGATCTGCACGCCCTTGTAGCCCAGGCCGGCTGCCCATTTGGCGATCGAGGCCAGCGAATTGAACGGCGCCGCGTCGCCCGCGAACTGCGCCAGAAACAGGCCGGGACCCTTCATTGTCGTCGGCATCGGCATCCTCCCTCTCTCGGTTTCGCGACCAAGCATAGCGCCGATTGGAATGAGGGCCAGCCTGTTTGGTCGTTTGGTGTCGGCGCCAAAACATGGCGTCATTCTGGTATTACCAAATCTAGCCATCCGGTCAAGCCACAGCAAATGGCGGAAAGGCAGTGCCCACAACCGTAAGAGGAAGATTTAACCCATTAAAATCAACACATTGTATAGAGAGCCGGGCGTCACGTGCGGTCTCCTTGCCGTTCATGTGAATTTGCTGTAGAGGTCTTGTCAGGCCCAATTGGTCGAACCAGTTTCAAGAAAAATCGCTGGAACGCCTTGGGGAGGAATCGTGCGGCGCCCTCTTTTTTGGAGGCGTCGGGGCAAAAGTGACAGGCGAATTCTGGGAAGGATAGACCATGCATCTTTCGACGCACAACTGGATGCGGGCGGAGCCGCTGGAGGTGACGCTCAAGCGCATCAAGAAGTTCGGCTATGAGTCGATCGAGATTTCCGGTGAGCCCGAGCAGTACCGGATCAAGGAAACGCGCGCGCTGCTGAAGGAGCACGGCATCCGCTGCTGGGGCGCGGTGACACTGATGCTGGGCGAACGCAACCTTGCCGCCAAGAACCAAGGCCAGCGCGAGCGCTCGGTGCAATACGTCAAGGACGTGCTGACCATGGTGAGCGAGCTCGACGGCGAGATCATCACGCTGGTTCCCGCGACCGTTGGCAAGGTGGTGCCGGACGGCACCGAGGCGGAAGAATGGGGCTGGGTGGTGGACGCCACGCGCGAGTGTTTCGCCCATGCCAAGAAGGTCGGCGTCAAGATCGCCGTGGAGCCGCTCAACCGCTTCGAGACCTATCTCTTCAACCGCGGCGCCCAGGCGCTGGCGCTCGCCGACGCGGTGAGCCCGGAATGCGGCGTCTGCCTCGACGCCTATCACATCCACATGGAGGAATTTAACGTCTATGACGCCATCCGGCAGGTCGGAAAACGCCTCTACGACTTCCATGTCGCCGACAACAACCGCTTCGCCGCCGGTCTCGGCCAGATCGATTGGCCGAAGATCGTCGGCACGTTGAAGGAGATCGGCTATGACGGCGCGCTGACCAATGAGTTCGTCGCGCCCGTCGACCGCACGCCGGCCGCTCCCTACCCGGAGATGGTGGAGCGCAACCCGGTCGACATCTCGCCCGAGCAGCTCAAATTCATCCAGGACCACGGCTCCAGTGTGCTCACCGAGAAATTCTACACCGACCAGATGCGCATCACCGCCGAAACGCTGCTGCCGCTGATCAAGTAGAGGATCCGATCGAAGCTTAGCCCTTCCGCCCTCGCCGGGCGGCGGGGCCGGGGATGAAGATGCGTATCAGAAACGTCCAAGCCTGGTGGGTTCGCATACCGATCGAAGCGGAGCGGCAGCACCGCAGCGACTTCGGTCAGGTGACGACGTTCGACGCCGCCATCCTGCGCATCGAGACCGAGGACGGCCTGATCGGCTGGGGCGAAGGCAAGAACGCCGCCGGCAGCGCCGGCAGCTATGGCGCGCTGGTCCACATGCTGAACCACGAGATTGCGCCGCAGCTTATCGGCCGCGACCCGGCCGACATCGGCATCATCTGGGAGATGCTCTACAATGGCGTGCGCCATCAAACGGCGGCCCATGGCGGCCACGCCATGCCTCAGCTGGCGCGGCGCGGCATGAGCGTGGCAGCGATCAGCGCCGTCGACATCGCGCTCTGGGACATCCTCGGCAAATCGTTGGAGCAGCCGGTCTGGCGGCTGCTCGGCGGCCGCAAGGTCGAGCGCATGCAAGCCTATGCGTCGGGCGGCTGGGCCGGGGCCGACGCGATCGGCGAGCAGCTCAAATCCTACATCGCCAAAGGCGGCTTCAAGGCGCTGAAGATGCGCGTCGGCGCCATGGACGGCGCGCCGCATATTTCGGCCGCGCGCGTGCGTGCCGCGCGGCAAGCGATCGGCCCGGACGTCGAGTTGATGGTCGACGCGCACGGCACTTACACGGTCGCCGAGGCGAAGCGCTTCATCAGTCTCACCGCCGATCTCGATCTCGCCTGGTTCGAGGAGCCGGTGATCGCCGACGACAAGCCCGGCATGGCCGAGGTGCGCGCCTCGGGCTCGGTCCCCGTCGCCACCGGCGAAAGCGAGGCGACGCGCTATGCCTTCCGCGATCTCGCGGTGCTGAAATCGGCCGATATCTTCCAGCCGGACCCCGCCTTCTGCGGCGGCATCAGCGAGGCGATGAAGATCGGCACCATCGCCAGCGCTTTCAACCTCCGTTTTGCGCCGCATCTTTGGGCCGGCGCACCCTGCTTCTTTGCCGGGCTGCATGTCTGCGCGGCCTCGCCCGCGAGCTTCATCGTCGAATATTCGCTGGGCGCCAATCCGATGATCCACGATCTGGTCAAGGAGACTGTCGAAGCAAAGGACGGTATGATAGCGATTCCTGAAAAGCCCGGATTGGGATTCACCATTTCGGAGCGATTCCTGGAGGCGCACGCGCAACGCATCTGACGATGAAAGAAAAGAACCTTCTTGCGGAACTCGCCGCCTATCTGTTCTCCAACTCGGACAAGGAGTCGGGCCGCACCCCGTCGGAGCGCGAGCTGGCGGAGCATTTCGGCGTCAGCCGCGGCCAGATCCGTGAGGCGCTGGCGATCCTGGAAGCAATGCGCATCGTCGAGCGCCGCGCCAAATCCGGCATCTATATCGACACCAAGCAGGCGAGCGTAGAAGCGTTGGCGCTTTTCGCCCGCGCCGGCCTGCCGCTCGATCCAGTGCAGATCTACGAGACCGTCGAGCTGCGCAAGATCCATGAGATCAAGGCGGCCGAGCTTGCCTGCTCGCGCGCAACGGAAGAGAATTTCGAGCGGCTGCGCGAGATCCTGAAGGCCTCCGAGGAACGCATTGCCGCCGGCGAAGGCCTCGCAAAGGAAGACCGCGAGTTCCACCTCGAGATCGTGCGGGCGACCAAGAACGGCGTCTTCCACAATATCTGCAGCGTCTACTATCTGATGGGCGAGCAGCGCCTGCCGATCTATTTCAACGACCCCGAGCGCAGCGTGCGCTCGCATGCCGAGCATATCCAGATCTACGAGGCGCTGCTGCGCCGCGACGGCAACCTCGCCCAGGCGCTGATGAGCGCCCATCTGCAGGGCGCGGAGAGCTACTGGAAAGGGATCATCGAAGGTCGCTGGACGGAGCCGAAAAGCGCGACGCTCGAGAAGGCCTGAACGCTGATGCCCAAGATCCTGTCGACGCATCCGCTGCATCCACGCGCCACCAAAATGCTGGCCGGCGCCGGCAGGCTGGCTATTGCGTCCGCCCTCGATGCCAGGACGCTGGCCGCCGAGGCGAAGGACGCCGACATCGTCATCGTGCGCGCGCCGCTGCCGCCGGAACTCTTCGATGGCGCCAAAAACATGCGCGCGGCGATCCGCCACGGCGCAGGTCTGGACATGATCCCGGTCGAGGCGGCGACCGCGGCCGGCGTGCTGGTGGCGAACGTGCCGGCCGTCAATGCCCGCTCGGTCGCCGAGCATGTGATGTTCACGGCGCTTGCGCTGTTGCGGCGCTTCCGCGTCATGGATCGCGACCTGCGCGCCAAGGGCTGGCTCGCAGGGCGCGAGCACGCCAACTCGACCAGCGAACTGGCCGGCAAGACGATCGGCATCGTCGGTCTTGGGGCCGTCGGTCAGGCCGTCGGCCATATCGCGGCGCACGGTTTCGACCTCAATGTCGTGGCGACCACGCGCAGCTTGCGTCCGGCGCCGGAACGCGTCGGCTTCCTGTCGATCGACGCGCTGGTCGAGCAGAGCGACATCATCGTGCTCTGCTGTCCGCTGACCGAGGAAACGCGCGGCCTGATCAGCGGCGAGCGCATCGCCCGCATGAAGCCCAATGCGCTTTTGATCAATGTCTCGCGCGGACCGGTGGTCGACGACGAGGCGCTGATCGAAGCCCTGCGGAAGGGTCGCATCGGCGGTGCCGCGCTCGACGTCTTCGCGACCCAGCCGCTGCCGCCGAACCATCCCTATTTCGGCTTCGACAACGTCATCGTCACCCCTCATATGGCCGGCATCACCGAGGAATCGATGATGCGCATGGGCGTCGGCGCCGCCGGCGAAGCCTTGCTGGTGCTGGCCAACAAGCTGCCGGTCAACCTGCGCAACCCTGAAGTGATCGAGCACTACCGGCGGCGCTTTCCGACCGACTGACGCCTGCCTCAATTTTCCCGGATTTGACGACGACCTTCCAGCTATGCCTAAAAGTGCCGCGCGAGCCCTGTTGATCGCTGGCTTCTGCCTGTCCGGGGCCGAAGCCCGTGCCGACGGACAGGGCAGCTATATCCCCTGTGACAACGGCTTGCGCTGCGCGATGGCGCCCTGCCCTTCGAACAGCGCGCTCGACCTCGCCTCCGGCAAGATCATCAAGGGCGTCTCGGTCGACATTGACGGCCTGCCGCAACAGGACAAGGCGCTCGACCTGTCGGACAAGCTCTATGCCGGCAAGGTCGTCGTTGCCGGCACGATCGAGAACCGGCCGCATAGTTTCAATGGCAAGCGGTACAGCCTGCCGACGCTGGTCGCGACGGGCATCGAGAGGGCAGCGAAGGACAGCGAGCGCGGCCATTGCTCGGCACATTGAGGCTCGCCGCCGGGCCATCAGCCTCAGCCCTTCAGCAAAGCCTCCACCGACGCGGCGATGCCGAGAAGGCGACGATCGTGCCCATGCCTCGCCACCAGCATCAGTCCGGCCGGCAGCTTTGTGCCGGGCATCGGCAGCGAGACGGCGCACAGATCGAACTGGTTGGCGACCTGCGTGTTGCGTAAGAGCAGACCTTCCGTTCGGTCCCGAAGCGCTTCATCGCCGGCCATGGCGGCGATCGACGGCGCAACCATCGGCACGGTGGGCAGGGCAAGCACGTCGACCGCTTGCAGCCGTTCCTCCATGGCCGCAACCAGTTCTGTCCGGCGGCGGATTGTCCTGATGTAGGCGGAAGCAGGAACCGTCAGCGCGCGCGACAAAGGCCCGCTGACATGCGGATCGACCGGCACCGACACGCCGGACGCCAGCCAGTCGGCATGCACTTCCGCGCCTTCCATCGACGCGATCGAAGCCCTTTTGGTCGCTGCGCGCATCTCGGCGATGAGATCGTCGATCGGCAAGTCGGCGACGCGTCCGCCGACTTGTCCGATCTTGCCGATGCAGCGCTCGAAGGCTGCGACGACCTCGGCTTGGTTGTCGTCAAAGAGCCGGCCGCACGGAATGCCTACACGCAGGCCGGCGAGCGGGATCGGGTGGAGAGCAGTTGGCTC
Source organism: Mesorhizobium sp. WSM4884 (assembly GCF_029625675.1). Classification (NCBI taxonomy): domain Bacteria; kingdom Pseudomonadati; phylum Pseudomonadota; class Alphaproteobacteria; order Hyphomicrobiales; family Phyllobacteriaceae; genus Mesorhizobium; species Mesorhizobium sp. WSM4884. Next base: position 263,069 of record NZ_JARTVO010000003.1, on the reverse strand, counting down.
CTCGCCCACCATGATCGCGTCGGCAGCTATGCAATCGGCCACGCTGCGGGCGAGCGGACCGATCGAATCTAGCGTCGCCGACAAGGGAAAGGCGCCGGCCAGCGGCACGCGCCGTGCCGTCGGCTTGAAGCCGACGACGCCGTTCAGCGAGGCCGGAATGCGCACCGAGCCGCCGGTGTCCGAGCCGATCGAGACGTCGCTGCTGCCCTCGCCCACCGCGACCGCCGCTCCCGATGACGAGCCGCCCGGGATCAGGCTGGCATCGGCGGCATTGCCCGGCGTGCCGTAATGCAGATTGTCGCCGATGGCAGTGAAGGCGAACTCGGTCATGTTGGTCTTGCCGAGGATCACGGCGCCTGCCTGGCGCAGCCGGCGCACGATCGCCGCGTCCCGCGCGGCGGGCTGGGCACCGGCGCGCATCAGCGAGCCCGCCCGCGTCGGCTCGCCGGCGACATCGAACAGATCCTTGATCGAAATGATTACACCATCGAGCGGTCCAAGGCTTACGCCGGTCTTCCGGCGGGCATCGGCCGCATCGGCCGCGGCGGACGCCGCTTCGGCATAGAGCTTGGTGTAGACCTTCTCGTCGCCGGCGCGATTGGCAAGACGTGACAGGATGATTCCGAGACGGTCGCGGACGGATTGCATGTCGATGTCGGACTCCGCAAGAATGCAACGTCTTTAAAACAATTCCAGGAAAAGTGTGTAGCGGTTCCGTCCGGAATTGCGTGAAAACAAAGACTTGATGCGGCCGGCCAGGCCTGCGCAAGGGATAACCCGGCAAGCGTGCCTTTGCACCTGCCAGTGATAGGAAGAGGCCGATGCTGTACAAAGGCAGCTGCCATTGCGGCAAGGTGGCGTTCGAGGTCGAAGGCGAGCTCGGCGGCGTCGTGCACTGCAATTGTTCGATCTGCGCGCGCAAGGGCGCGCTGCTTTGGGCCGTGCCGCATGAAAGCCTACGGTTGGTCGCCTGGGGCGATGACCTCGGCAAATACACTTTTGGCAAAGGCTCGATCGCACATCGCTTCTGCCGGACCTGCGGCATCCATCCCTTCGCCGAGGATGTCAGCCAAAGCAGTGAGCGCAGCGCCTACATCAACATCAATTGCCTCGAGGGGGTCGACCTCGCCGCAGTGCAGGTCTTCGAATTCGACGGCCGCGCTGCCTAGGGAGCGCCAGAACCTTGGGTCCGAGCAGGAAAGGACCATTGCCGCAAGCGCTTTGCCGCTCGCTATGGATGCAAGCGCTTGCATGCCAGCATGGTCGACCAGCAGGCCTTGATGGAGATCAAAGGGCAACCTTCCGACTGGCACTATCTTGCCTGCGAGTTTGGCCGAGAGGGCACGATGAACAGGCGAAAGATGCTCGTCGGCGCAGGCGCCTTGGTTGTCGCGGCGGGCGCCGGTGTAGCCGGTTGGCGATCGGCGGTCGGATCGATGGCCCAGTATGAGGCATTCACCGCGCGATTGCATGGCCAACTGAAGCCCGACCTTGAAGCCGTAGTCCGCTATGCCACCTTGGCGGCAAATAGCCATAATACGCAGCCCTGGCGGTTCCGGTTGGAAGGGCAAGCAATTGAGATACTGCCTGACTTTCGGAGGCGGACTCCTATCGTCGACCCTGACGACCATCATCTTTTTGTCAGCCTGGGATGCGCCATGGCCAACCTTGCACTCGCCGCGGCGGCGACAGGCCGTCCGGGCGAGGCCTCGCTCACGGCCGGCGGCGATGGTGTCCGTTACGATTACGTCATGGGCGCGCCAAAGGTGGACCCGTTGGTCGACGCCATTTCAAAACGCCAATCGACGCGTGCCGAATACGACGGTCGCGCCGTCCCTGCGGCGGATCTCGTCGAAGTCGAGCGAACAGCTGCGATCCGGGGGGTAAGCCTCGCACTCGTCACCGACAGGACACGGATGATAAAGGTGCGGGATACCGTCCTTGCCGGCAACGAAGATCAGATGAACGATCCCGCGTTCATGCGTGAACTGAAGCAGTGGATACGATTCAACCCGCGCAGCGCGATGGCTCGAGGTGATGGGCTCTTCTCTGCCGCGAGCGGCAATCCGGTGCTGCCGACTGGCTTGGGTCGGATCGCGTTCGACCGGCTATTCAACGTCGCGCAGGAAAATCAGAACTACGCCCGTCAAATCGACTCTTCCGCCGGGATCGCGGTCTTTTTTGGCGAGCGACCGGACCATGATCACTGGATCAGGGTCGGCCAGGCGTGCCAGCGCTTCGCTCTGGCCGCAACGGGCCTGGGGCTCAAGATCGCCTTTATCAATCAGCCCATCGAGGTCGCCCGCCTGCGCGCCGACCTGGCGGCGATCGTCGGCGAGACCCGCAGACCTGATCTTGTGATGCGGTTCGGGTACGGACCCACCTTGCCTTTTTCGCCAAGAAGGCCGGTGGCTTCGGTCATCGGTTGATCGCGTCGGATAACAGCGGCCAGGATTGCTGGCTTGTTCCGCTTGCCAAATCACCGACGTTCCAGCAGCCACAATGACAGCTTCGACCCGGAGCCGCTGAAGGTCCCGGGTCGAAGCTGAAAGCTCATACTGAGTTAGACTGTTCAGCCTGTTTCGGCCCGATCGCGAAAGTCACCAGGGCCGCAAGCAGCGTCGCCGCGGCGCCATAGGCGAAGGCGCTGGCGACACCGGCATGGTCGACCAGCAGGCCGCCGAAGACCGCGCCCAGCGCGATCGCCACCTGGAACGTCGCGACCATCAGGCCGCCGGCGCTCTCGGCCTGGTCGGGCGCGGCGCGCACCAGCCAGGTCTGCAGCCCGACCGGCACCGCGCCGAAGGCGAAGCCCCAGGCGGCAACCGCGATGGCCGCGATCGCCGACGAGGCGCCGAGGATCAGCATGGCAAGCGCTGACAGCGCGATCAGCAACGGCGCCAGCGCGACCGCAAGCTTCAGGTTGCGCTCGGCCAGGAAGGCGCCGGCGAAATTGCCGAAGAAGCCGCCGATGCCATAGGCGAGCAGCACCAGCGAAATGGTCTCGATGGGCATGACGGGAACCGTCTCCAGGAACGGCCGCACATAGGTGAAGCCGGCAAACTGTCCGGAGGCGACGAGCAGCACGACCAGGAGAGCGACGCGGATCGTCGGCCGCTTCAGCACGTCGATCAGGGTCCGGAAGCTCGCCACCGCCGTCGGCGGCAGGCTGGGAATGGTGGCAAGCTGCACCAGCAAGGTCAGCGCGCCGACGACCGCCGCGATCATGAAGGCCGTGCGCCAGCCCCAGATATCGCCGACATAGGCGCCGACGGGAGCCGCCGTCACGGTGGCCACCGAAACGCCGGTCAGGATGATCGACATGGCGCGCGGCATCAGCCGCATCGGCACCAGCCGCATCGCCATGGCGGCCGACATCGACCAGAAGCCGCCGAGCGCGATACCCAGAACCACACGGGCCAGAAGCAACATCGCGAGCGAGGAAGCGAAGGCGGCGACGAGGTTGGAAACGATCAGGAGGACGGTGAGTATCCACATGACCAGTCGGCGGTCGAGCCGCTTGGTGACGATGGCCATGGTGGGCGCGGCGATCGCGCCAACGACGGCCGTCGCCGTCACGGCCTGGCCGGCGGCGCCTTCGCTGACGCCAAGATCCTGCGCCAGCCTCGTCAGCAGGCTGGCGGGCAGGAATTCGGCCGTTACCAGGCCGAACACGCCGAGCGCCAGCGAGACCACCGCGCCCCACACAGGCTCGGTTCGTTCCTCCGGTTCGGTTCTGTCGAGAACAGCGTCGTCGATGACGCCTGTGGCGGATTCGGTCATGGCAAATTCTCCGATCTGTCTGCGGCGCCACGCGGAGGATGACCATCCGTGGACCAACCCGCTACATGCTTGGCGGGGGCTCCGTCGGTCCGATTTGGTTGCGGCGCAACATTTGGCCGCGGTGCAACATAGGGAGTGACTGCCTGGAGTTTCCATGCTAGAAACGCCGAAATGAATTACAATTCGTCCAAAACCACATTGCCGGCATCCGGCGACCCGCTGACCGACATGTTGCGCGGCTTGCGGCTCGATGGCGTCGACTATGGCCGCTGCGTGCTGGGCGAGCCTTGGGCTGTTTCCTTCCCCGCGCAGAAGGCGGCGCGCTTCCATTTCATCGGCCAGCAGGGCTGCTGGTTGTTCTCGCCGGCCAAGGAATGGATCGAGCTCAAGGTGGGAGACGCGCTGTTGGTGCCGCGCGGCGACGAGCACGTGCTGGCGAGCGCGCCGGGCGTTCCGCCCGTGCCGATCGGCCGCTACACCATCGAGCCGGTTTGCGAGAACATCTACGATGTCTCCAACGGCTGCGACGGCTGCAAGACCTTGCTGTTTTGCGGCAGCATGCACTTCAATCTCGACGGCTCGCATCCGCTGCTCGACATGATGCCCGACCTGATGCGCGCGCATGAACTGATGGCGAACGCGCCGGGCATCCAGCATCTGCTCGACGCGATGGCCGGCGAGGTGACGATGGACCGCGTCGGCTCCGGCGGGATTCTGGCTCGGCTCGCCGACGTGCTCGCCGCCACGATCATCCGCTCCTGGGTTGAGAATGGCTGTGGCGACGCCACCGGTTGGATCGCCGCCGTCCGCAACCCGGACGTCGGCAAGGTGCTCGCCGCAATTCACCTGCAGCCCGATCGCGACTGGACGGTGGAGGCGCTCGCGAAGATGATGGGGGCGTCGCGTTCAGCCTTTGCGCAGCGCTTCGCCACGGTGGTCGGCGAGACGCCGGCTAAATATGTGCTGCGCGTGCGCATGCACCAGGCGCGGCAGTGGCTCGCCCGCGACGGCATGAGGGTGTCGGTGGCGGCGGCGAAACTGGGCTACGATTCCGAAGCCTCCTTCAGTCGCGCCTTCAAGCGGGTGATGGGCGTCGCGCCGAGCCATCTGCGCAACAATGGCGACGACCATCCCTGACATCGCGGCCACGCTGCCACCTGGCTGGAGGAATTGCCAAATCTTTTGGACGAAGGGCCATTCCTCGCCCGCTGAGACGGCATAAGCTCTTGGTGGAGGAAACCGCCATGGCCAATTGCTTTGCACCGCTCGCGCTTGCCGCGCTGGCCGTCCTTCCGGGACGGGCGTTCGCGCTCGAGGACAGCTACCTGCCCGCCGACAAGATTCCTTACCTCGTCGAAGCGCCGGACCAGCCGCAGCGCCTTGGTCCGCTGTGGGGCGAGCGCGCCAAAGGCCCGGCCGGCACGCTGCTCAAGGTCCCCGGCAACTGGCGCGCGCCGGTCCACGCTCACACCGCCGACTATCGCGCCGTCGTAATCAAGGGGCTCTGGGCGCATTGGCAGATGCAGGGCGGCGAAGCGACCAAGGTCGAGCTGCCGCCGGGCTCCTACTGGACCCAGAAGGCCGACGAGATGCATGACGACGCCTGTCTGTCGGACACCGAATGCGTGATCCTTTTGATCAACGACAAGCCTTACGAAACCTACCTGCCGAAATAGCAAGCCGTGGCAGTCCAACCAAGCGGCTGGCCGCTTAGCCGGCGTGGCGCAGGCTAACCCCGCTGCCCTTGTCGAACATCACCACCTTGTCCGGGTTCCAGGCGAAGCGGACCGGCTGCTCGATCTCGATGGCGGTTCTCGCAGGCACCGTGGCTCTCAGCATCGTATCGCCGACCCTCAATGTCACGATCTTCTCGACGCCGTGGTTCTCGACATCATGGACCTGTGCCTCGACCGGCGCGCCGCTCTCCAGATAGACGTCCTCCGGACGGATGCCGAAGACGAGCGGGCGACCGTCGGTCGCACCACCCGTCCTGGCTCCCCCAGAAGGCGGTAATTCGAAATTCATCGGCGCCATCACCGCACGGTTTTCGACCAGCCTGCCGTCGATGAGATTCATCGGCGGCGAGCCCACGAAACTCGCGACATAGGTGTCGCGCGGATTGTTGTAGATCTCCTGCGGCGTGCCGGTCTGGACGATGCGGCCATGGTTGAGCACGCCCACTTTGTCGCCCATCGACATCGCCTCGATCTGATCGTGAGTAACGAACAGGAAAGTCGCGCCGAGCTGCATCTGCAGGTTTTTCAGCTCCGTGCGCAGCGCCTCGCGCAGCTTCGCGTCGAGCGCCGACAGCGGCTCGTCCATCAGGAACACCCGCGGCTTGCGCACGATCGCCCGGCCGATCGAGACGCGCTGCATCTCGCCGCCGGAAAGCCTGTCGGTCTTGCGGTCGAGCAAGTGCTCGATCCTGAGCGTGCGGGCTGCGCGCGCGACGCGATCCTTGATCTCGTCGTCCGGCAGGCGGCGGATCTTCGGCTTTAGCGGGAACTCGAGGTTCTCGCGCACCGTATAACGCGGATAGAGCGAATATTGCTGCAGCACCAGCGCCACGTCGCGCTCGGCCGCGCCCCAGCTAGCAACATCGACGCCGTCGATGAAGACCTGTCCCTCGGTCGGCTTGTCGAGCCCGGCGATCAGGCGCAGCGTCGTCGTCTTGCCGGCGCCCGTCTCGCCGAGCAGCACGAAGAACTCGCCGTCGGCGATCTCGAGATTGAGGCCCGTCAGCGCGGTGTGGCCGCCGAACTTCTTGGTGATGTTCTTCAATTCGATATGGGCCATTACAGCCTTACTCCGAGTGACTTGCCGCTTGCCGTGTCGAAGAAATGCGCCTGCTCCGGATCGATGCGGGCATGGACCTTTTCGCCGGGACCCGAGACGTAGCCGGCCTTGGTGCGGGCGCGCAGCATCTTGGAGCCGACCTTGAGGTCGACAATGTCGAAAGAGCCGAGCGGCTCTATGATCTGTGCCTCGACCTGCATGTAGCCGGGCGCGGCATCGTGCCGAACGAGCACGCCTTCCGGACGGATGCCGAGCGTCAAGCCACCGTTGGAATGCCCGTTGAGCTTGGACAGGAGCTCGCGCGGGAATTCGAAACCCTTGGGCGTGCCGCCGACGGTAACGGAGGCGATGCCGGCCTGATCCGCGACGTTGGCCTCGGCGACGTTCATCACCGGACTGCCGACGAATTGCGCCACGAACAGGTTGGCCGGGTGCGAATAGACCTGGTCCGGCGTGCCAACCTGTTGGATGAAGCCTTCATGCATGATGACGATGCGGTCGGCCAGGCTCATCGCCTCGATCTGGTCGTGCGTGACGTAGATCGTGGTCGAACCCTGCTTGATGTGCAGCCGCTTGATCTCGGCCCGCATCTCCTCGCGCAGCTTGGCGTCGAGCGCGCCGATCGGCTCGTCCATCAGCATCGCCTTCGGGCGCCGCACCAGCGCCCGGCCGATCGCCACGCGCTGCATGTCGCCGCCCGAGAGCGCCGACGGCTTCTTGTCGAGCAGGTCCGTGATGCGCAGGACCCGGGCGATCTCGCGCACCGACTTGTCGACCTCGCCGCTGCTCAGTCGCGTTGCGCGCAGCGGAAACGCGATGTTCTCGAAGACCGTCATATGCGGATAGAGCGAGAAGGATTGGAACACCATGGCGATGTCGCGGTCGGCCGCCTTGAGGTGCTGCACGGCCTTGCCGTCGATCAGGATGTCGCCCTGATCGATCGTCTCCAACCCCGCTATCGCGCGCAGCGTCGTGGTCTTGCCGCAGCCCGACTGCCCAAGCAGCACGATGAACTCGTTGTCGGCGATGGCGAGGTTCAGATTGTGGATGACCTGGACGGCGCCGAAGAATTTCTCGATGCCGCGAAGTTCGATCTGCGTCACTGCCGAGCCCCCTCATGCGTCGCGGCGCCGGTTTCCTCACTCTGCTCCGGCGCAATCTTGGACGTGATGTTGAAGCCGATCAGCCCGATCAGGATGATCGTCACGCCGTAGGAATGCAGGCCAAGGCTCCATGGCTGGCAGAGCGCGATGATGCCGAGCACCATGAGGATCTGCGATGCCGGCAAAAGGTACTTCTCGTTGATCGCGCGAAAACTCATTTGCGGATCGCTCCGAAAGTCACGCCGCGAAGCAGATGGTTGCGCAGCAGGAAGGTGAAGATCGCGACCGGCAGCAGGAACAGGAACGTGCCTGCCGCGATCGTGGTCCAGTCCGGCAGGCCAGAACCGATCTGGCTTGGGATGAAGGGCGGCGCCGTCTGCGCGCGCCGGTTGGTCATGATCAGCGCGAAGGCGTACTCGTTCCAGGCGGTGATGAAGCAGAACACGGCGGTGGCGGCGATGCCGGTCGCCGCTTCCGGCAGCACGATCTTGAAGAAGGCTTGCATGCGCGTATAGCCGTCGACCAGCGCCGCCTCCTCATACTCCTTCGGGATCTCGTCCATGAAGCCCTTCATCAACCAGACCGAGAAGGACAAGTTGAAGGCCACGTAGAGGATGATGAGTCCGATATGCGAGTCGTTGAGGCCGACCGCCCGGTACATCAGGAACATCGGGATGGCGACCACCACCGGCGGCAGCATGCGTGTTGACAGGATGAAGAAGAGAAGATCCGCCTCGCCGGCGATCTTGAAGCGCGAGAAGCCATAGGCGGTGAAGGTTCCCATGCCCACCGCAAGCACGGTGCTGATCACCGCCACGATCAGGCTGTTCATGAACCGGTCGGGATATTGCGAAAGCTGCACGTCCTTGCCAACTTTCAGCACCCGCTCGCCGCCGTCATAGATCTTTTTTTCCCACCAGGGCGCGGACTCGTAGGCTTGCGGGTCGACCGTCTTCTGCATCTGCACGCGCTTGGTGAAGAGCCGCACGAACGGCGTCACTTCGGGTTCGAAGAGGACGGTGGGCGGCACGCTGACGGCGAGCTCCTTCGGCTTGAACGCCGTCGAGGCGATCCAGTAGATCGGCGCCAGGAAGATCAGCGTGGCGATCAGCACCGCGGCGATTGCCGCGCGGTTGAGCGCGACCTCTGAAGAAGTGCGGACGGCGGCCATCTCAGCGCTCCTTCACCTTGTTGAGATACTTCACGTAGAGGTTGGTGATCGCCAGCACCATGATCAGCACGATGTAGGCGAGCGCGCAGGACTTGCCGGTATCCCACTGCTGGAACGCCTGCTTGTAGAGCCGGATCGCGATCAGCTCGGCGGTCGGCTGGGTCGTCATCGTGTAGGCGATGTCGAAGGTCTTGAAGGCTTCCATGGTGCGGAAGATCAGCGCGATCAGGAGGATCGGCGAGACCAGCGGCAAGGTGATGCGGGTGAAGGTGTACCACCAGCTGGCGCGATCGATCGCGGCGGCCTCGTAGAGGTGCTGCGGCACGGCCGACAGGCCGGCGAGCGAAAGCAGCATGACGAAGGGCGACCACATCCAGATGTCGGTGATCGCGACGGCGTAGAGCGCGCTGTCGGGATTGGAAAGCCAGGCGAAGTCGCCAAGGCCGAAGACGTAGTTGATCGGCCCCCAGGACGGACTGTAGAGCAGTTGCCAGAACAGGCCGACGACCGCCGCCGACATCATCATCGGCAACAGCAGAAGCGTGGTGATCAGGCCCTTCATCGGAAAGCTGCGGTTGAGCAGGAGCGCAAGGCCGAAGCCCACGATCATCTGGCCGGCCACCGACACGATCACGTATTTCGCGGTGATGACGAAGTTCGACCAGATGTGGTCGTCGGTCAGCAGCTCGCGATAATTCTGCAGGCCGACAAACTGCCAGGGCTCGCTGCGGTTCGCAGCGAAGTTGGTGAAGGAATAGCCGAGCGAATAGATCAGCGGAAAAATGTTGAAGACGATCAGGAAAACCAGCGTCGGGATGATGAACATGTTGCGGATGGTCAGATCCGACCAGCCGCGGGCAGCGGCCCTGGATGCGGGATCAAGATTGGTGAGGGCTACCGAAGCCAACGGTCGTTCTCCCTGAAAACAGGAATGCCGGAGGGGAAGCCCTCCTCCGGCATTCTGACTGCGATGCTTACTTGTAGCGGTTGTATTTGGTGAACGTTGCCTTCCAGTCGGCGGCGGTCTTGTCGAGCGCTTCCTGGGCGGTGCCCTTGCCGCCGACCACGAACGGATAGATGTTCTGGTTCAGCTGATCGAGCACCTCGGCGTATTCAGGCGTTGCCCAGAAGTCCTTGACCATGAACATCGTGTCGTAGAACGCCTTGTTGTAGGGCGTGGCGTTCTGGAAGGCTTCCGACTTCAGCACGGCCTGGCTGCAGGTATAGCCGCCGAGCTCGGCCCACTTCTTCTGGGTCTCGTCCTTGATGAACCACTCGAGGAACTTCATCGCCTCGTCCTTGTTCTTCGAGTACGAGACGACGGAGATGCCCTGACCGCCGAGAGCGGCGAAGCGCTTGCCGTCCGGACCGGCCGGATTGGCGAAGAAGCCGGTGACGTCGGCATAGGGGTTGGTGGCCTTGTTCACCAGCGGCGGGAAGAAGGCGAAGAAGTTCATGCTCATCGCGGCGAGCCCGCCGGTGATCGCCTGGTTGTCTTCCACGAAGAAGGTCTTGCCCCAGCCCGGAGGCGTGAACTTGTAGAGTTCCTTGTACATGTCGAGGCCGGCGGCGGCCTCCTTCGAATTGGTGACGCCGTCCACCTTGTAAGTTGCGTAGTCGCCGAGATCGCCGCCATAGCTGAAGATGGCGCTTTCCACGCCCATCGCCATAGCGTCATAGGAATTGTCGGTGTAGATGGCGATGCCGTAGCGCTTCTGGTCCGGACGGTGGAAGAACTCGGCGATGTCGCGCAGCTGCGCATAGGTCTTCGGAATGTCGAGGTCGTAGCCGTATTTGGCCTTGAAGGCTTCCTTCTCCTTCGGGTCCTCGAACCAGTCCTTGCGGTAGGACCAGCCGATCGCGTCGCCTTCCAGCGGGATCGCCCAATATTTGCCGGACCCGCCGGGATATTCGGCATAATATTTGATGGTCGCGGGCGCCATCACATCGCCAAGCTTGTGCTGGTTGAAGAAATCGGTGAGGTCGACATAGTGACCCTGCGTCGAACCGGCGCCCAGCCATTGCGAGTCGCCAACCACCATGTCGTAGGCGTCGCCGTGCGCGTTGAATTCGGTGAAGGCCTTGGTCTGGAAGTCCGGCCACGGCGTGGTCTGCACCGTGACCTTCACGCCCGTTTCGGCCGTGTAGTCGTTGACGAGTTCCTGCAGATAGTTCGCCGGATCCCATTCCGCCCAGAAGATGGTGAGTTCCTTGTCCTGCGCGCGGACGGATGTCCCGCAGGCAAGCGCCAGCCCGATACCAGCGATCACGCTGGTCACTATCTTGCGCATAGTTTTCCTCCCTTGTGCGCATTCTACCGTGTCATGCGGGCCGGCAGTGTGGTCGGCCCTGGTAGTTCCTCCCGTGATGGCACTTTTCCGGCTTTGAGCCTCCTCGCCCTGCCGGAAAAACGGATCGCAATCCGCACTTTCGATCCGCTTTATGCGTACTGATCTGGTATTACCAATTCAAGAGGGCCGTCAAGCTCTTTCTTGGACGCAGAAACGCGGCTCGGCAAGCCAATCGAAGTGGTATCTGTCTGTTTTCTCGTGTTTTTCCTACTCCTTGATACGTTAAGGCCTTGTTTCTGGCGATGCACCACAATTATTATGCGTAACTGTCTCCCCAATCTGGTCGAACCAGATTTAAGACATTCCCGCTCCAGCTGCCGCGGAAGCTCCACTCGCTTTCGCTTCCGATTCCGCCATCGCCGCGCGCACCAGCACGCCTGCCGCCCACCCGGCGACCGACATCGTGTCGCGGCTGTCCAGCCCCCATATGTCCTTCAGCACGATCAGCACCTCGACGCCGAACATCAGCGACAGCGCCTGCGCCAGACGCTTGAACTGGCGCGGCTTCAGTTGGCCTTTGAGTGGTGCGATCGCGTCCTTCAGCAGTTCGACGCGATGGCCGCGCTTGAAGGCTGGCTCGGCACCCAGCGTGCCTGCCTGCCTTTGCGCCCATTGGTCGAGCGAAAGTTTGAGCGCCGCCTTGAACGTCGCCTCGAAAGCTTCGATGCGCGGCATGGCTGAGGCGAATAGTTCGGCGACGCGCCGCTCCGGATCTTTCGAATTCGACTTCCAGGTCAGGATCGGACCGAGCCCCTCGTCGACCACCGCCTGCACCAGTGCCGCCTGGCTTGGGAAGTAGCGATATGCGGTCGCGCGGGAAACTTCCGCGGCCTCGGCCACCTCGCTCACGGACGGTGTCACGCCGGACTGCATCAGCCTGGTCGCCGTCTCCAGCATCAGCCGCCTGGTGCGCGCGCGTGGCCCCTTTTCGGCTGCCGGCGCCTGCTCGGCATCGTCGTTGGAAGCAGCTTGTTGACGTGAGACATCCATGTCAATACGATACGCGCGTCTCAAAAAATTGCAATGGCTCCCTTTTTGGACTGGTTGCGTTGACACGTAAAGCACTAAGCCTTCAGGAATTGAGCATCGCCGCCTCTGGGCCAGCCAACATAGAGAGGCGTCAATGAACCACATCTATGTGGTCGGCACCGCCGACACCAAGGGTGAGGAGCTCGCCTTCCTGGCCGATGCCGTGACTGCCGCCGGCGGCACGGTCCTCCGCGTCGACATCGGCACGCGCGGCGCCACCGTCCCCGTCGATGTCGAGGCAGGCGAGGTCGCGGCACATCATCCGGATGGAGCCGGCGCGGTGCTCGGCATCGACGATCGCGGCACGGCCGTTGCCGGCATGGGCGTCGCCTTTGCCCGCTTCATCCAATCGCGTGACGACGTCGCCGGCGTGATCGGCATCGGCGGCGGCGGCGGCACCTCGATCGTCACCGCCGGCATGCGCGCACTGCCGCTCGGCCTGCCCAAGATCATGGTCTCGACGCTGGCCTCCGGCGACACCGCGCCATATGTCGATGTCTCCGACATCGTCATGATGCCGTCGGTCACCGACATGGCCGGCCTCAACCGGCTGTCGCGCGTCGTGCTGCACAACGCCGCCCAGGCCATCGCCGGCATGGCCGTAAGACCGGCACCCGTCGCCGCCGGCAAGCCGGCGCTCGGGCTGACCATGTTCGGCGTCACCACGCCATGCGTGACCGCGATCGTCGAGCAATTGCGCGCCGACTATGACTGCATGGTCTTCCACGCCACCGGCACCGGCGGCCGGTCGATGGAGAAGCTCGCCGACAGCGGCCTGCTTGCCGGCATTATCGACATCACCACCACCGAAGTCTGCGATCTCCTGTTCGGCGGCGTGCTGCCGGCAACCGAGGATCGCTTCGGCGCGATCGCCCGCACCAAGCTGCCATATGTCGGATCGGTCGGCGCGCTCGATATGGTGAACTTCTGGGCGCCGCCGACGATCCCCCAGCGCTATCACGGGCGACGGTTCTACGAGCACAATCCGAACGTCACGCTGATGCGCACCACCGCTGATGAATGCCGCAGGATCGGCGAATGGCTCGGCGGCCGCCTCGCCCGCTGCGACGGCCCGGTCCGCTTCCTGATCCCGGAAAAGGGCGCGTCGGCGCTCGATATCGAAGGCGGCGCCTTCTTCGATCCGGAAGCCGATGCGGCGCTGTTCGAGGCGATCGAGCGCACCATCGAGCCGACCAGGAACCGCACCGTGACGCGCCTGCCGCTGCACATCAACGAACCCGCATTCGCCAAAGCCGCCGCCGAGGCCTTCCTCGACATCGCCAAGAAGTGAGACCGGACAGAATGGCCGCCATTCCGCGCAGAGAAATCCTGGAAAAATTCCGCAAGATGATCGCCGAGGGCGTGCCGATCGTCGGCGGCGGCGCCGGCACCGGCCTGTCGGCCAAGGCCGAGGAAGCCGGCGGCATCGACTTGATCATCATCTACAATTCCGGCCGCTACCGCATGGCCGGGCGCGGCTCGGCCGCCGGCTTGCTCGCCTACGGCAACGCCAACGAGATCGTCAAGGAAATGGCCTATGAGGTGCTGCCGGTAGTGAAGAAGACGCCGGTGCTGGCCGGCGTCAACGGCACCGATCCCTTCGTCATCATGCCGCTGCTGCTCGCCGAGCTGAAGACGATGGGTTTTTCCGGCGTGCAGAACTTTCCGACCGTCGGACTGTTCGATGGCACCATGCGCCAGAGTTTCGAGGAGACCGGCATGGGTTTTGGCCTCGAGGTCGACATGATCGCCGAGGCGCGCAAGCTCGACCTCTTGACCACGCCCTACGTCTTCAATCCGGACGAAGCGCGCGCCATGACAAAGGCCGGTGCCGACATCGTCGTCGCGCATATGGGCGTGACGACCGGCGGCTCGATCGGCGCCACTTCGGCGAAGTCGCTCGACGCCTGCGTGAAGGAGATCGACGCCATCGCGGACGCCGCGCGCTCGGTGCGCAAGGATGTCATCCTGCTTTGCCATGGCGGGCCGATCTCGATGCCCGACGACGCGCGCTACATTCTGGAACGTTGCGAAGGGCTGCACGGCTTCTACGGAGCGAGCTCGATGGAGCGATTGCCGGCCGAAGCGGCGATCGCCAGGCAGACGGCGGATTTCAAGGCCGCGGCAGTCGGCAAAGCGAATGCTGCCAGCAACTAGGGAGGGATGAGCCAATGGCCGACAAGAGCAAGGTGTTCGTCTACCCGAAGGACGTCAGCGCCTTCGGCTTCGACTGGGGCAGGCTGGCCCTCACCGTCGCGCCGGAAGTGAATGGCGCGGAGCGCTTCTCAGGCGGCGTCGTCGACCTGCCGCCGGGCAAGGGGCACACCCGCCACAACCATCCGGGCGCGGAGGAGATCATCTTCGTCGTCTCGGGCCATGGCGAGCAGATGGTCGAGGACGAAAAGGGCAATCCGGTTGTCGCCAAGGTCGGTCCCGGCTGCACCATCTACGTGCCGGAAAGCCGCTTCCATTCCACGCTCAACACCGGCGATCAGCCGATGCAGCTCTTCGTCGTCTATTCGCCCGCCGGCCCGGAGCTGGCGTTGCGCGACCTGCCCGATTTCAGGCTGCTGCCGGCCGGGCAGTGACAAATCTTTCCTTCTCCCCATTCAACGGGGAGAAGGTGCCCGAAGGGCAGCGCCGGCCTTCGGCTCTATGAAGCTCCGCCCCTGTTCCACCCCCTGCCCCGATCGCCGAACATCACATAGCCGGCATCGGTCACCGCGACCGTGTCCTCCAGCTTGATGAAGCCGCGCGTCGGATGAAGCATGGTGGTCTCGACCGAGAGGACCATGTTTTTTTCCAGCGGCTTGGCGGCATAGGTGCCTTCATAGGTGACCGGATGGTTGGTCATCAGGAACGGCGCCTCATGGGTGATCAGACCCATGCCGTGGGCGAAGAAATCCGTGTAGGCCGCAACCTTGGAAGCCTTCAGCACGCTTTCGGCATGCGCGATCATGTCGCCGCCGAGCGTGCCTGGCTTGACCTTCGAGAAGGCCGCCTGCTGCACCGCCTCCACTTCGGCCAAGAGATCCTCCAGCTCGGCATCCGGCTCGCCAAGCACGCCCATGCGGCAGAGGTCGCCGATATAGCCGTGATAATTGCCGCCGGAATCGATCGACAGCACCTCGCCCTTCTTCCACGCCTGGTCCGAGGCGGCGCGGTTGTGGCTGGAGCCCAGCGTCAGCAGGCAATATTCGAAATGCGCGCCGCGATTGGTCTCCTCGCGCCTGAGCCGCTCGATGATGTCGGTCTTGGTCGTGCCCTCGCGCGCCCAGCGAATAGTCGCCAGCATGGAATCGGTGATCAGCTCGGAGGCGATGCGCAGTCTTTCGAGTTCCGCTTCGGTCTTGATGGCGCGCATGTTTTCCAGCATGCCGGTCGCGTCGACCAGCTTCGCATCCGGCAGCGCCTTGCGGATCAGCGTATAGGCATCCGCCGGCAGGAAGCCCGGCTCGATGCCGATGCGCGCCGCCGCTCTGCCGATCTTCTGCAGATGCTCCACCGCCAGATTGGCGGCGTCGAGCGTGCCCCAACAGGCGGCATGCAAGGTCGGCGTCCAGAACGGATGGTTCTGGTGCTCGCCGCCCTCCATGCGGTTGCCGATATAGGCCGCATGCTCCGGCCCGCCTTTCTCGTAGAGGACGATCGGCAGATAGCGGCTGTGGCCGATGGCATCCATCGCGGCAAAGAAGATGAACTTGTAGCCGCCGAGCAGATATTGCGTGTTGTGCTTGGAGGTGGCGAAGAGCACGTCGATGCCGGCCTCCTCCATCAGCCGGTCCACCCGCGCCTGGTCGAACGGAATGCTGCTGACGTCGGTCTTGCCCGGAGCGATGTTCATCTGCCTCTCCCTGATCTTTTGGCCGCCTAAGCTTTCGCCTAAATCCTGCACCACTTTTGCCACTTTGGTCCAGCCAGAACCAACTGCTTTCCGGTTGAACTTGCCACCGCGCCGATCGAAACAGTATTTCAATTGCAAATCTGGTCCTACCAGATTTGCAATTGTCGATGGCTCGATATAACTGGTCCAGCGAACGAAAATTTCAAAGCCAAGCCAGCATGCGCCAAATCCGTCTCTGGCGAAACCTTTGCCGAAGGCCATAATCGCGCCCATTGTCCGCGCCCGTTGCGACGCGAAGAGGGGAGTTGAGCGATGTCCGAATTGACGATTTCACGCCGTGGCCTGCTTGCCGGTTCGGCGCTGCTCTTGGCCTCGACCGCGCTGCCGGCGATCGGCATGGCGCAGACGCCGAAGAAGGGTGGCAGGCTGATCGTCGCCGCCGATTCCGAGCCGCGCAACCTCAACCCGGCGATCGTCGCCTCCAATGGCGTCTTCTTCATTTCCAGCAAGGTCGTCGAGACGCTGGCCGAAGCCTCCTTCGACGGCAAAGACGGGCTTCAGCCGCGCCTTGCGCTCTCCTGGGAAGGTGCGGCCGACGGCCTGTCGGTAACCTTCAAGCTGCGCGACGGCGTCAAATGGCATGACGGCAAGCCCTTCAGCTCGGCCGATGTCGCCTTCTCGGCGCTGCAGGTCTGGAAGCCGCTGCAGAATCTCGGCCGCACCGTGTTCAAGGACCTCGTCGCCGTCGATACGCCCGACGAGCTGACCGCGGTGTTCAAATTCGCCAAGCCGACCCCGTTCCAGCTCATCCGCAACGCGCTGCCGGCGCTGACGAGCGTCGTGCCGAAGCATGTCTATGAGGCAGGCAAGATCGATGACAACCCGGCCAACAACGCCCCGGTCGGCACCGGCCCGTTCAAATTCGCCGAATACAGGGCCGGCCAGTATTACCGGCTGGCGCGCAACGACGACTATTGGGGCAAGGACGAGCCCTATCTCGACGAGATCGTCTACCAGGTGCTGCCCGACCGCACCTCGGCGGCGGCGGCGCTCGAGGCGGAAGAGATCCAGCTTGCTGCCTTTTCCGCCGTGCCGCTCGCTGATCTCGACCGCATCTCCAAGGTGCCGGGCCTGAAAGTCATCACCAAGGGCTATGAGGGGCTGACCTACCAGCTCGTGGTCGAGATCAACCATCGCCGCAAGGAACTGGCCGAGCTGAAGGTGCGGCAGGCGATCGCGCATGCCATCGACAAGGATTTCGTCGTCAAGACGATCTTCCTCGGCTACGCCGCGACCGCCACCGGCCCGGTGCCGAAGAACGATCCGCAATTCTACACCGCCGACGTTCCGACCTATCCGTTCGACGTCGCCAAGGCCAACGACCTGCTCGATGAAGCCGGCTACAAGCGCGCCGACGATGGCAAGCGGTTCACGCTGAAACTGCTGCCGGCGCCCTATTTCAACGAGACGAAACAGTTTGGCGATTATCTGCGCCAGGCGCTGGCCGCGATCGGCATCGATGCCGAGATCGTCAACAACGACTCGGCCGCGCACATCAAGGCGGTCTATACCGACCATGCCTTCGACCTCGCCGTCGGCCCGCCCGTATTCCGCGGCGACCCAGCGATCTCGACCACCATCCTGGTGCAGAGCGGCATTCCGGACGGCGTGCCCTTTTCCAACCAGGGCGGCTACAAGAGCGCTGAGCTCGACGCGCTGATCGCCAAGGCCTCGGAGGCGCTCGACACGTCGGCTCGCACCGAACTCTATAAGGAATTCCAGAAAAAGGTCGCGGCCGACCTGCCGTTGATCAACGTCGCAGAATGGAGCTTCATTTCCGTCGCCCGCGACACCGTCGGCAACATCGCCAACAACCCGCGCTGGGCAGTGTCGAACTGGGCGGATACGTTTTTGAAATCGTGACACAGTCGCGCGGATGAGAATTCGCAAAAGCATGCGATCTTGGGCAAAGACCGAGTTCCCGCCCACCCCCCTCTGTCCTGCCGGACATCTCCCCCGCAAGGGGGGAGATCGGCAGCTTTTTCGACAGCGCCCTCTTTGCAGAGGAGATACGACTTCGGAGATTGGCGAAAGCGGGGGTGACATCCAATCTCCCCCCTTGCGGGGGAGATGTCCGGCAGGACAGAGGGGGGTGCCCGGGCGTGACATTTCATATTGTCGCCTCATGTCGCCGAGGGCGCCATGACCCGCGCTCTCCGCCTCCTGCGCCGCCGTCTCGTCGGCAGCATCTTCGTTCTCCTCATCGTCGTCATCGGCAGCTTCCTCTTGCTCGAAGCCGCACCCGGCGACGCGGTCGACGCCTATATCGTCTCGACCGGCGGCGATGCCGGCATGATCGAATTGCTGCGCCACCGCTGGGGCCTCGACCAGTCGGAACTGACCCGCCTCGCCAACTACCTCTGGGCGCTGCTGCATCTCGATCTCGGCCAGTCCGTCACCTTCTCGCGGCCGATCCGCGACGTCATCCTCGAACGCCTGCCGACCACGCTCATCCTGATGGGCAGCGCCACCGCGCTCTCCTTCGGCCTCGGCTCGGCGCTCGGCATCTACGCCGGCGCTAGACCGGGCAGCTTTCGCGATCGCTTGCTGTCGATCGGCTCGCTGGCGCTTTATGCCGTGCCCGGCTTCTGGCTCGGCCTGGTCTTGATCGTGGTCTTCGCCGTCGACCTGCGCTGGCTGCCGATCGGCGGCGTCGAGACCATTGCCTCCGACAAAGCCGGGCTGGCGCGGGCCACCGATATCGCCACCCATCTCGTGCTGCCCGTGGCAGCACTCGGCTTCATCTATCTGGCGCTCTACCTGCGCATGATGCGCGCCGGCATGGCCGAGGCATGGCGTCAGGATTTTGTCCTCGCCGCCCGCGCCAGAGGTCTGCCGCGCCGCCGCATCGTGCTTGCGCATGTCGCCCGCAACGCGCTCCTGCCGCTGGTCACCATGCTCGGCCTGCAATCGGCGCAGATGCTGGGCGGCAGCGTCGTCATCGAAAGCGTCTTTGCCGTGCCTGGCCTCGGCCGGCTGGCGCAGGAAGCCGTCGCCGGCCGCGACACGCCGTTGCTGCTCGGCATCATCCTGGTCAGCGCGGTTCTGGTCATTGTCATCAACCTCCTGGTCGACCTCGCCTATGCCTTTCTCGATCCGCGCGTCGGCGCCAGTGAGGCCGGCGCATGAGCCGGTTGCTTCGTTTCTTCCGCGCGCCGGAAGCGATCGCGGGCGCGCTCATCCTCGCCTTGCTGGTCGCCATGGCGCTGGCAGCCCCGTCGTTGTTTCCCGGCGATCCTCAGGCGATCGCCGGTCCGGCTTTGCTGCCGCCGTTCCAGGACTGGTCGCTGCCGCTCGGCACCGACCGGCTCGGCCGCGACGTGCTTGCCGAGCTTTTCCACGGCGCCCGCACCTCGCTGGCCGTCGGTCTGGCGGCGGCCGCCGCGGCGCTCCTTATCGGCGCGGTGGTCGGCACGCTGGCCGGCTTTGCCGGAGGCCTGATCGACGACGTGCTGATGCGCGTCACCGACGCGTTCCAGACCGTGCCGAGCTTTCTTCTCGCGCTGGCCTTCGTCAGCATCGTCGGCCCGTCGCTTGGCGTGGTCGTCGTGGCAATAGCGCTCGGCGCCTGGACCGGACCCGCGCGTGTCGCGCGCGCGGAAGTGCTGTCGATCCGCGAGCGCGACTATGTCGCCGGCGCCCGCGTCATCGGCATGCATCCGATTGCGATCGCCTTTCGCGAGGTGCTGCCCAACGCGCTGCCGCCCGTGCTCGCGCTGTCCTCGGTGATCGTGGCAGCCGCCATCCTCACCGAGGCAGCACTCTCCTTCCTCGGCCTCGGCGATCCCAACCGCGTCACCTGGGGCGGCATGATCGCCGAAGGCCGTGCCGTTTTGCGGGCCGCGCCGTATCTGTCGATCTTTCCCGGCATCGCGCTGGTGCTGACGGTGCTCGGCGTCTATCTCGCCGGCGAAGGCGTGGTGGAAAGCACCGCGGTGCGCAGGAGCCTGTCGTGACGGCGCTGCTCTCGATCCGTGATCTGACGGTGAGTTATCGCCGCGATGGTGCCGAGGTGACGGCGCTGAAAAGTGTGAGCTTGGATGTCGAAGCCGGCGAGCGCCTGGCGATTATTGGCGAAAGCGGTTCGGGGAAAAGCACGCTGGCGCTGGCGATTGCGGGGTTGTTGCCAGGCTTGGCTGAGATCGGCGGAACGATCGGATGGTCAGCAAGCCAATTTCAAACGCCTCGTTCCTTCGCACCCCCCTCTGTCCTGCCGGACATCTCCCCCGCAAGGGGGGAGATTGAGCCCTCATCTCCGCCTTCACCAATCGCCGACGTCGCAGAAGGAGCGCTGGCGCCGAAGCTGCCAATCTCCCCCCTTGCGGGGGAGATGTCCGGCAGGACAGAGGGGGGTGCGAAGGAACGCAAACTTATCCGACCAAGCGACGAGACACCCCTGCTCGGCCACGACATCGGCTTCGTCTTCCAGGATCCCTCCTCCAGCCTCGACCCCGTCATGCCGATCGGCAAACAGATCGCCGAGGTCGCTCGCACGCATCTAAGCCTGACCTGGCGCGAGGCCTACGCCAAAGCCAAAACCCTCCTCGAACGCGTCCGCCTCCCCGACCCTGAATCTGCCTTGCGCGCCTATCCGCACCAGCTTTCCGGCGGCCAGAAACAGCGCGTGGCGATCGCCGCGGCAATCGCGGCCGGACCGAAACTGCTGATCGCCGACGAGGCGACCAGCGCGCTCGACACCATCGTGCAGGCCGAGATCGTCACCCTGATCCGTAGGCTGGTGGCCGAGGACGGCATGACGCTTGCCTTCATCAGCCACGACATCGCCCTCGCCGCCACGCTGGCCGAGCACATCGCGGTGCTGCGCCATGGCGAACTGGTCGAGTTCGGCGAGACCAGTCAAATCATCAACGCGCCGCGCCATGCCTATACGCGCACACTGCTCGATGCCCATCTCGGCCTCGACGCCGAGCCGCTGCTTGGCCGGCAGGGCGCCTCGGCATGAGCCTGCTCGCCGTCTCCAACCTCGCCAAGCGCTATCGCCGCGGCGGCAAGCCTTTTCCCGCGGTCGACAATGTCTCATTCGGGATCGGCCCGGCCGAAACGCTGGCGCTTGCCGGCCCGTCGGGTAGCGGCAAGTCGACGATCGCGCGGCTGGTGCTGCGCCTGATCGAGCCCGACGCCGGCCGCGTCGAATTCGAAGGCGCCGACTTCCTTGCGCTGTCGGGTGCTGCGTTGCGCGCCCACCGCGCCCGCCTCCAGATGGTGTTCCAGGATCCGCTCGCCGCCTTCAATCCGCGCGCCACCGTGGCGCGGGTGCTGGACGATCCCTTGCGCGTCCATAACATTGCCTCGCGCGCCGAACGCCCACGTCGCATCGCAGCACTGCTGGAGCGCGTCGGCCTCGATGCTGGCCTTGCTGCGCGCGCCATCCACGAAATTTCCGGCGGCCAACGCCAGCGCGTGGCCATCGCCCGCGCTATCGCCACGCAGCCGTCGCTAATCGTGCTCGACGAAGCAGTCTCGGCGCTCGATGTGTCGGTGCGCGGACAGATCCTGGAACTGCTGCTCGACCTGCAAAGACAGGAACGGATCGCCTATCTCTTCATTTCGCATGACCTCGGCGTCATCCGCGCCGTCGCCCATCGCGTCGCCATCCTCGACGCCGGCCGGATCGTCGAGAGCGGCGACGCCCGCGCCGTCATCGCCAACCCGCAATCGGCGATCGGCAAGGCGCTGGTGGCGGCAACGCCGAAATTGAGCAGGACCGCAACGCCATGACCGATCCCGAAACAGGCAGAGCCGAAAAACTGTCGCGCGAGCTCGACTCCGCTTTCCGCAACCGGGCCGATCTCTATCGCCTCTTCCTCGACGAACTGACCGCCGAGCTCGGTGCCGAGAAGGCCGAAGCGGTGATGATCCGCACCAACGAAAAGCGCGGCCGGGAGGTCGCGGCGGCGGCTTTCGCCGATTTCGGCCCCAACGACGCACCAGCGATCGGCGAAGCGTTCCTGGCCGTCAGCCCTGATGATGGCCGAATGTATCCGACCCATGTCGATCGCGGGCCGGACCACATCGCCTTCAAGGTCAAGCGTTGCCCGCTGAAGGACGCTTGGGTCGAGGCCGGCGTCAGCGAGGAAAAGCTGGCCACGCTCTGCCGCATTGCCGGCGCCTTCGACCGCGGCCTGTTCGAGGCGACCGGCGTGCGCTTCGCCAACGTCACCTGGACGCCCGGCCATGGTAACGGCTGCTGCCATATCGCGCTGACCAATCGCGACGCGTAGAACAATTCGAGGAAAAGTGTGAAACGGTTTTCCGTCCGGAATAGCGTCTGTCCGATTGTCCATCAGCCGCCGGCAAAGACGTGCAGCTCCGTGCCCGCTTCGTCGATGGCCGCGCGCAGTTCCGCCACCGGCTCGTTGTCGGTGACGATGTCGGAAATATCGCTCAGCGCGCAGACGCGTTCCAGGCTGCTGCGGCCGAATTTGTCGTTGGTGACGACCAGCGTCGTCGACAAGGATCTGGCCATCATCGCGCGCTTCACGGCGGCCGCGCCCGAAACCATGTCGCTCGGCCCCTCGGCGTTGACGGCCGATGCGCCGATTATCGCCACATCGGCATTGTAGCGGCGCACGAATTCGACCGTGTCCTCACCAAGCACGGCAGCCTCGCGCCCGTCATAGGTGCCCGGGCAGAGGATGACACGGAAGCTCTGGTTGGCGCCGGCAACCGATGCGATGCCGACCGAGTTGGTGATGAGGGTGAGATCTCGCCGCAATTGGGAAAGGCTGCGCGCGACCTCGTAGGTCGTCGATCCGCCATCGATCATCACGATGCGGCCGTTCTCGACCAGGCCCGCGGCACCGCGCCCGATGCGGGCGCGCTCCTCGACCAAGGTGAGGCCGCGTTCGGCGATCACCGGCTCCGACGTCATCAGCGAGATTGTCGCACCGCCATAGGTGCGGTTGATGAGCCCCGCTTCGCCGAGCTCGATGAGATCGCGGCGGATGGTCTCGCCGGCGACGCCGATGCGCCGAGCGAGCTTCGAGATGCGGATCGACGCCGAGCGCCGGACTTCCGACAGGATCAGCTCATGTCGCTCCTTCTTCGTCAGCCGTCCGGGCTCGATATTCATCGCTCTTCCTTCCCGGGATTTCGTTCCCGGCCTCAGGACATTAGCCACGCCGGGAAAGGGAAAGCCAGCCCAGGGTCTGTTGAGTTTGAGGTCAGGCCGAGCCGAAAATGATGGCTTCCGAGAACCGGAGCGGAGCGTACTCAAAGTACGTGAGCACCGGAAGCGCAGGAAACCACCATTTGCAGGCCGGCCTCACCTGAATATCAACAGACCCTAATGTCTCAGCCGATCGCGCATGGCATACCACAGCATGCCGAGCACATAGAGCGGCCCACGCAGCGCCGTGCCGCCCGGAAACGGCAGCGGCGTCAGCGTCGAGAACAGATCGAGCCGCGAGGCGTCCCCCGTGATCGCTTCCGCGAGCAATTTGCCCGACAGCGTCGACAGGATGGCGCCCTTGCCGGAATAACCGTGCGCGAAATAGACCTCGCCGTAGTGCCCGACATGCGGCAGGCGTGACGTCGTCACCGACACCAGCCCGCCCCACGCGTGATCGATCCGGCAGCCTCTGAGCTGCGGGAAGATCTTTTCCATATGCGGGCGCACGAAACCGGCAATGTCGGCCGGCGGCGAAGGCGTGTAGCGCTCGCCGCCGCCGAACAGCAGCCGGCCGTCCGCCGACATGCGGTAATAGTTGACGACGAAGAGCGTGTCCGACACCGCGACATTGGACGGGATGACGTTGCGCTTGCCCAAGGGCTCGGTGGCGACGATGTAGTTGCCGATTGGCATGATGCGGCTGTTGACGCGCGGCTCGAGCCCTTCCAGCAGCGCATCTCCGGCTAGCACGACATGACGCGCGCGAACCGAGCCTTTGTCGGTGAAGACGCGGATGGACGGCTCGCGCTCCAGTCGGACGGCGACCGAGTTCTCGTGGATTGTGACGCCGGCGCCGACTGCGGCGCGCGCCAGCCCCAGCGTGTAGTTCAGCGGATGCATGTGACCGCCGAGCCTCTCGAAGACCGCGCCCTGATAGGGCGTGTCCACCATCTGCCGCGCCTGCGCCGCCGACAGGATCTCGACGTCGGTAAAGTTCATCACCTTGGCGAGGCACTCCGCTTCTTCCTCGAAGTCGCGGATATCCGAGCCGTTGACAGCACCGACCAGGTGGCCGGTCAGGCGCAGGTCGCACTCGATGCCGTGGCGGTCGATGATGTCGAGCACCAGCCCGCGTGCCTCGAAGGCGAGGTCGAACAGCGCCTTCGCCCGTTCCGGCCCGAACGCCTTGACCAGCCCCTTGGCGCCCTTGCGCAAGCCGGGAATCATCTGGCCGCCATTGCGACCGGAGGCGCCCCAGCCGATCTTGCCGCCCTCGAGCAGCACCACTTTCAGGCCGCGTTCGGCCGCGTGAAGTGCCGCCGAAAGCCCCGTGCAGCCGCCGCCGACCACTACGAGGTCAGCCTCGGCGTCGCCGATGAGTGGCTGATGGTCCGGCGCCGGATTGGCGGTGGCGACATAGTAGGATTTGCCGATATCGAGACCGGAATTGAAACCTGTCGAACGAGCCATGGTCACACCTTGAGCAGCAGATGGTCGCGTTCCCACGACGTCACCACGGTCTGGAACAGATCGAGCTCGACGCTCTTCACGCGCAGATAGGTCTGGAAGAAATCCTCACCGAGCAGCGCCCGCACCGGCTCGCAGGCGGCGAAGCGGTCGAGCGCTTCCTCCATGGTTTTCGGCAGCGTGCTCTGGCTTCGATAGGCATTGCCAAAAGCTTCCGGCGAGCGGTCGAGCTTCTCCTCGATGCCGAGATAGCCGGCGATCAGCGAACCGGCCATGGCGAGATATGGATTGGCGTCGGCGCCGGGAAGCCGGTTCTCGACCCGCCGAGCCGCCCGCCCGCCCATCGGCACGCGCAGGCCGCAGGAGCGGTTGTCATGCGACCATTCGATGTTGGCCGGCGCGCTGTGACCAGGCCGGATGCGGCGATACGAGTTCACGTTGGGTGCAAACAGCGGCATGATTTCAGGGATGTATTTCTGCAGGCCGCCGATGAACTGCGCGAACATCGCGCTGTCCTCGCCGTCTTTGCCGGCGAACAATGGCTCGCCGCTTTCGTCGACGATCGACATGTGCAGATGCATCGAGCTGCCGGCCTGCGCCGCGATCGGCTTCGCCATGAAGGTGGCGTGCATGCCGCTCGCCTGCGCCGCCTGCCGCGCCATGCGCTTGAACAAGAGCACCTTGTCGGCCAGTGCCAGCGGATCGCCGTGCAGGAAATTGATCTCGAGCTGCGCCGTGCCGGACTCGTGGATCAGCGTGTCGAGCGGCAGGCCGGCGACGGCGGCGTGGTCGTAGAGGCGCCGCGTCACCGTTTCGAATTCCTCCAGCGCCTGCATGTCGTAGGGATGCTGCACGCTTTCCGGCCTGCCGTTGCGTCCGACCGGCGCGGTCAGCGGCTGATCCGGATCTGGGTTTGGCGCCGTGAGGTAGAATTCGAGCTCCGGCGCCATCACCGCGCGCCAGCCACGCTGGCGGTAGAGATCGAGCACGGCCCGCAACACATGGCGCGGCGAAGCCATCCAGGGCCGGTCGTCCATGTGGAACGTATCGGCAAAAACATAGGCCTTGCCGGCCCCGCCGCCGGGCACAAGACAGAGCGTGGAAAGGTCGAGCACCATGCGCATGTCGGGGTCTTGATAGGCAAAGCCCTCGTCGATGGAGCCGGAGTAGCGGCCGTCGATGGCGACCAGGAAGGCGCTGCTCGGCAGGTAAAGCGCCCGGTCCTCGAGCGACTTGAGGAACTTCGCTGCCGGCAAGGCCTTGCCGCGCAGCACGCCGTTGACGTCGGGCACGAGGCACTCGACCTCGTTTATTCCGTGCGTGGTCAGCCAGCTTTGCGGATCGGCGCGGCTGGAGAGTGAAAGGTCTTGTTTGTCAGGCATCGGTCATGTCCGTACGAAGGAGAAGTCGCTTCGGCGGGCACGTCCGTTTCGGTTTGAGCGTTAAATAAGCTGTGCGTTATTTGAATGACGGACGCCCGCCTGATGGCCGGCCGAGAGGCCGGAATGAGCGTTCCTGCTACTCCTTCGGTCCAGCCGTCGCGAACGACATGCGAGCCGACCTTGGTCTCCTCCGCGCGTTGCAGGTTCTCGTGCCGGCAGCAGCGCATGATCAGTGACAACCCGCCGAAGCACGGATTCTTGCGGCCGAAATTGAAAGCGGCCGAGAGCGGGAGAGCCTTTTTGCCACTTGCACGGCAAGCCTCGTCAAGGAACCTGGCCCCATGGTTTGACCGATCGTCGCTCCCAGCGCAAGCCCGGCCCTCGAAACAAGGCCTCGTATTAGCGTCGAATGGCCGTAAGGAACCGGATGCCGCGTTTGATGTTCCCGAACAGAACGATCTTCAACACGACCGGGAGCGACAGGATGGAAAGCAGGATCGAAACGGGGGCATGTTTTTGCGGTGCGGTCGCCGCGGAGATGCAAGGCGATCCTTTCTGGATCTGCTTCGACCATGATGACGATTGCCGCCGGGCGATCGGAAGTCCCATGACCATCTGGGTCGGTTACCGCCCGCGCCAGTTCCGGCTGACCCGCGGCCAGCCCCGGGAATTCTCGAAGACCCGAGGCATCGTTCGCACCTTCTGCGAAAAATGCGGCACCTCGATCACCTACCGCGACGAAGGGCTGAGGGACGAGCTCTATGTCACCATCGGTTTTCTCGATCATCCGGGGAGGTTTCGGCCATGCGCCCACGCCTATTGGCGCCTGCGGCTGCCCTGGTTGGAATTTTCCGACGATCTGCCGCGCATCGACGCCTATTCGCGGCGCCGCGATCCGGCGTTCGGCAATCCCGCCGACCGGTGAGAGCTTCGCCAGGAATGCTCAGCCGATGCTCTCGCCGCCGTCGACGACCAGAGCCTGGCCGGTCATGAAGGACGAGCGGTCGGAGACGAGAAACAGAATGGCTTCGGCAATCTCTTCCGCGCTCGCCCAGCGCCCCATCGGAATTTTGGTGCGGACATAGTTTTCGATCGCATCGCGTCCGCCCATCTGGGCGATGAACGGCTTGTTGAACGGCGTGTCGACCCAGCCCGGGCAGAGCGCGTTGATGCGCACATTGTGTCTTGCGTAGTCGAGCGACATCTGCCGGGTCATCGCCACCACCGCATGCTTGGACGTGGCATAAGCGATCATCTCGCGATCGTAGAAGACGCCGGAATTCGACGCGGTGTTGAGGATGACGCCACCGCCCTGCGCGATCATCGCCGGCATCACGGTCTTGGCCGCGAGGAACTGCGCCCGCACATTGATCCGCCAAGAGGCATCCATGCCGTCGGTGCTCACTTCGGTCAGCGTGCCGCCGACCTGGATGCCGGCATGGCTGTGCAGAATGTCGATCCGGCCGTGCGTGCCGAGCGTTCCGGCGATGAGGTCCTCGACCGCCGTGTCGTCGCCGACATCGGTGGCAACCGCCTCGGCGCGGCCGCCGGCTTCGCGGATATCGGACGCCGTGGCTTCGCCGGCTGCCGGGTCGCGGTCGGCGATCACCACGACCGCCCCTTCTCTCGCCATGATCATGGCGCCGGCGCGCCCGATGCCCGACCCCGCGCCCGTCACCACGGCGATGCGATCTTTCAAAATCATGGGCTTGTCTTTCAAGGCGATGGTTTTCGTCGGCCGAGCTGCCATTGCGCGAGCAGGACCAGCAGGACCGACGCGGCGAGCACGATCGTGGCGATGGCGTTGATCTCCGGCGTCACGCCGCGCCGGATCGAGGCGAAGACGTAGATCGGCAGCGTCGTCTGCGCGCCGGCGACGAAGAAGGCGACGATGAAGTCGTCGAAGGAGAAGGTGAAGGCGAGCAGGAAGCCCGCGATCACCGCCGGCATGATCTGCGGCAGCACGATCGAGCGGAACGTCGTCAGCGGCGTAGCGTAAAGATCGCTCGATGCCTCGACCAGGTTGCGGTCGAGGCTGCCGAGCCGGGTGCCGACGATCATCGTCACCAGCGCCATCGAGAACAGGCCGTGCGCGGCGATGATCGAGCCGTAGCCGAGCGCAAGGCGCGGCGGCTGGTCGGTTGGCCACAGCGAAGCGAGGAACGGATTGACGACGGCGAAGAGCTGCACCAGCGCCACCAGCGTCGAGATGCCGATGACCACGCCCGGAACGACGATGGCGGCGCCCAGCAGCGCATCGAAGAGCGCTCGCGTCCGCACGCCGACGCGCTGCAGCCCGAGCGCAGCGGCGGTTCCGCAGACCGCCGCGAGCAGGGCGCTGATGGTGGCGATGAACAGGCTGTTCTTAAGCGCTTCGACCAGGAACGGATTGGACAGCGCCTTGCCATACCATTGCAACGAGAAGCCGGTGAACTCGCTGGCATGATGGCCGGCATTGAAGGAGAACAACACCACCAGCGCGATCGGCAGATAGAGGAAGATAAAGACGGCAACGACGAAGGCGCGCATCAGATCAGGTCCACCCGGCGGGCGCCCGAAAGCCGGGTCGAGATGCGGTTGGCGACGATCAGCACCACGACCGAGACCAGCACCAAAGTGATCGCGATCGCCGATCCGAACGGCCAGTTACGCGATTGCAGGAACAGGTCGACCAGCGCGTTGCCGATGAAGAATACCTTGCCGCCGCCGAGCAGCGTCGGGATCAGGTATTCGCCGAGCAAAAGGATCATCACCAGCGAGAAGCCGGTCATCACGCCGGGCAGCGACAGCCTGAGCGTCACACCGAGGAAGGTCGACAACGGCGTCGCGCCGAGATCGGCGGACGCCTCCAGCAGCCGGCGGTCGAGCCGCTCCAGGCTGACATAGATCGGCAGGATCATCAGCGGTAGATAGCCGTAGACGATGCCGAGCAGCACCGCGCCCGGCGTGTTGATCAGCCTGAGATCCTCGATGCCGACATAGGCGAGCAGTGCCGGAATGCCGCGCCCGCCGAGGATGTACATCCAGGCATAGGTGCGCATCAGCAGGCTGGTCCAGAACGGGATGACGATCAGCGCGAGCAGGATCAGCCGCCAGCGTTGCGGCGCCCGCAGCGCCAGATAATAAGCGACCGGGTAAGCGACGATGAGGCAGGCGAGCGCGCCGACCGGGGCCAGCACCATGGTGTTCCAGAACGCGGTCGCCCGCGCCGGCAGGTTGGCGTATTGCGCGAAGGTCAGCGCGGCCTGATAGCCGCCCTCGGGCGCCCGCTCGCCGACGCTGAAGATGGCGATGGCCACGAAGGGCAGGACCAGGAACACGACAAGCCACAGCGTCGCCGGAGCGAGCAGCAGCGCCGTCAGGAAATTCTTGCGAAAGAGACTGCCGCGCATCGAGAAAGCCGCATCGGGACCGGCGGACATTTGCCCGCCGGCGGTAAGAACTTGACCGGGGTTGGTCCCTTGCCTCACGCGGCCTTGAAGCGCGCCATCAGTTCGGCGCGGCCCGGATCGGTAAGCGTCGCCGCGGCGCCGAACTCAAGCGGCTTCAAAAGATCGGCGGCCGGATAGAGGATCGGATTGTCGAGCACCTCTTTCGGCAGCAGCGCGTTGACCCGCGCGTCGGTCGAGGGCGCGCCGTTGGCCAGATGCTCCTTCACCGCGACCTTCGGGTTCATCAAGTAGTTGAGCAGCGCATAGCCGGCCGGCTTGTTCGGCGCGTCCTTCGGGATGGCGTAGAAGTCGGTCCAGATCTCGCCGCCTTCCTTGCCGAGCACATAGGCGATCTCGGGGATGTCGCGGTGAAGCTGCGCGCCGTCATTGGTCCAGCACATCGTCATCCAGGCATCGCCCGAGCGCATCGACGGCTGGTAGTCGCTCGACACGGCGAACAGATGCGGCTTGACCTTGAGCAGCAATTCCTCGGCCTTGGCGAGCTCGTCCTGCTTCAGCGAGTTGAAGGAATAGCCGTAATATTTCAGCGCGTTGCCGATGGTGGTGAGCTGATAGTCGTGCACCATGGTGCGGCCGTCGGCCTCGGTCATCGCCGTATCCCAGAACTCCTTCCAGCTCGACATCGGCTTCGTAAGCTTCTTTGTGTTGACGGCGAAGCCGGTCGTGCCCCAGTTCTTCGGCACGGCGTAGATCGTGCCGTCGATCGTACCTTCCGCGGTGAAGCGCGCGTCTTCCTTGGTGCCGTCGAAATTGCCGAGCTTGGCCATGTCCAGCGGCTCGATGATGCCGAGCTTCTTGTAGGTCGAGATGGTATAGTTGGTCGGCACGAACAGGCTCCAGCCCGAGCCGCCGGCCTGCAACTTGGCCAGCATCTCCTCGTTCGATCCGAAGACGTTGACCTCGACGGCCACACCCGTCTCGGCCTTGAAATTCTCGAAGGTCTGAGGGTCGTGGTAGTTCGGCCAGGTGGCGATCGACATGCGGTCGCCGAGGTTCTCGGCAAAGGCCGGCGTCGGCATGATGCCGAGCTCGCGCGCCATCACCGCGGTCGCGAAGCCAAGGCCGGTAAGGCCGAGGAAGTCGCGACGGCTGATCGAGCCGCGCTTCAGGCGCATCAATTGATCGACGAATTTTTCAGGGCTTATCGGCAGTCCGTCACGATAGGATTTCGACATGTTGGTCTTCCCTCTGGTTGGTCCCGTTGTTCTTGGGTTGCGGAAACGCCAGTGGCGCTCCGACGGCAAAGCCGATGGCGACGGGTTCGCCAGGCTTGAAAAGGTTGCCCTGGCCGATCGCGTGATCGGCCTTGGCAAGCAGTGATCCGATGCCCTGGACCTCGATCGCGTATTCGGCTGTCGAGCCCAGAAAAATCCGGTTGCGGACGACGCCCTTCAGGCTGCCGCCTCCCAACGCCGAGAGGCTGAGCGATTCCGGTCGCAAACTGACGGATACCGCCTCGCCCCGGCTAAGCGGCGCCCGCTTGCGCGCGGAAATCACCGTGCCGTCGGCAAGCGCGACGTCGACGAGGTCGCCGGAGAGCCCGGCCACCTTGCCGCTCAAGAGATTGGTCTTGCCGACGAAGTCGGCGACGAACAGGTCGGCCGGCTCGTCATAGATCTCGCTCGGCTGCCCGATCTGGACGACGCGGCCGCCATTCATGACGCAGACGAAGTCGCTCATCGACAGCGCCTCTTCCTGGTCGTGGGTGACCAGCACGAAGGTGATGCCGATCTCGCGCTGCAGGTTCTGCAGCTCGATCTGCATGTCGGTACGCAGTTTCTTGTCGAGCGCCGCCAGCGGCTCGTCGAGAAGCAGCACCGCCGGCTTGTTGACCAGCGCCCGGGCGAGCGCGACGCGCTGCTGCTGGCCGCCGGAAAGCTCGTGGATCTTGCGGCGTCCGTAACCGGCGAGTTGCACCATCGCCAGCGCCTCGCCTGCCTTTGAGGATATCTCGCGCGACGACAAGCGCGGCCTTGCCTGGCGCAAGCCGTAGGAGATGTTGTCCTCGACATCGAGATGCGGAAACAGCGCATACTGCTGAAACACCATGTTGACCGGGCGCCGGTAGGGCGGCGTTCCGGCCATGTCGCGGCCGCGGATCAGCACCTGGCCCTCGCTCGGCTGCTCGAAGCCGCCGATCATGCGCAGGCACGTCGTCTTGCCGCAGCCGGACGGACCGAGCAGCGCGACGAAAGCGGAAGGCGGGATGGCAAGGTCTATGCCGCTGACCGCCGTGACGGCGCCGTAGCGCTTGGTGACCGCGCGAAACTCGATATCGGGCACTGCAGTCAAGCCACGGGCTCCAGCGACAGCGTGAGGCAATGTCGTGACGCTAGCAGAGCCAATGGCAGCTAGTATATACCTCGCAGGTGGTATATTTAGCCGATTTTATCGTTCAGAGGGGTACGAATTGGCCACCTCCCGCAGTGACGACTACAACGCTTTAGCTGCCGTCATCGCCGCGACGCGCGAGACCGGCGGCGGCCATTTCGGCGAGGCGATCGTCGGCTGGCTGCGCGGGCATGTCCGCTTCGACCATTGCGTGATCTTCGGCTATCGCGGCGCCTCGCGACCGCCGTTGCTGTTCGAAACTTTCTCGCCGGCCGAAAGCCACATCTTTGTCGCGCTCTATCAGGAAGGGCCTTATCTGCTCGACCCCTTCCATCACGCCGCGGTCGAGCGCAAGGAGGGGTTCTGGCGCATGCGCGAGTTGGCACCAGACCGCTTCTATGCCAGCGAATACTACCGCTCCTATTACAGCCAGACCCGGCTCGCCGAGGAGGTCGGCTTCTTCGTGCCGCTGGCCGGCAAGGATGCGCTGGTGCTGTCGCTGATGCGGCTGCGCGCATCGGGGCCATTCGGAACCGCCGACGCCAGGCTGCTGCGCGACATGGCGCCGGCGGTGGTCGGCTTCTGCCGACTGCGCTGGCCGGCTTTGCCCGCCGACGAGGTCGCGGTCCCGCCGCCGGGCGAGACCGTTGCGACGGCCAATGAATTGGATCGCGCCCATATCTGGAAGAGCCTGTCGCTGACCTCGCGCGAAAAGCAGGTCGTCGACCTCGTGCTCCAGGGCCACTCCACGGAATCGATCGCCAGGGCGCTCAGGATCGTGCCCGGGACCGTCAAGGTCCACCGCCGCAACATCTACCGCAAGCTCAAGATCAAGTCGCAGGCCGGCCTCTTCGCGCGCTTCGTCGAGATCATCGACGCGCGGATCGGCTGACCTTCGGTTCCATCGGGTCGACGGCCGCGAACACCGCGCTCGCCTCGCTGACGATTGATACATGATCTCGGGCGGCCTTGCCGGCAGCCGCCGCATCGCCGCGCATAATCGCGGTAACGATCACATCATGCTCCTGCCAGGACTTGGCCAGCCGGCCCGGCAGCATGAACTGCGCGCGCCGGAACGGCGCCAGCCGGCTGCGGGTCGCCACGGTCAAATCGTGGATATGCGTGTTGTGGGCGCCGCGATAGAGCCGGCTGTGGAACTCGGTGTTGAAATACTCGTAGTCCTCCTCGGCGCCGAGCTGCACGAGCCGCGCCGATGCCTGATGCTCCATCTCCAGCGAGCGGCGCTCGGCGGCGGTCATTCGCTCGGCCGAGAAGCGCGCGCAGATCGCTTCCAGCTCGGCCATGCTTTCGAACATCGAAGCGAGATGTTCCTGCGTGATCACCGCGACGATGGCGCCCCGGTTGGGCCGTCTTTCGACCAGCCCCATCGCGCTCAAGTGGCCTAGCGCCTCTCGGACGGGCGTGCGCGAGACGTCGAAACGGGCGGCGAGCGAGATCTCGTCGAGCCTTTCGCCGGGGCGCAGATAGCCGGTGACGATGCGGTCCGCGATCGCCCTCACCATCTGATCCACGGTCGTGCCCGACCTGACCAAGCGCTTTCCCGACACGCCTCCTCCCGTCCCGTTTCTATGTCTGGAGCCGCGGCTTGGATGGCCCGCAGGCTGGTTTCGACTCAAGTCGCATCTCTGTATGCCTAGATTTTAACCTCCATGTCAAATTGATCGTTTTTCAGGCAAAAAGTGCATGCACTTGCCTTGCTTTTATGCAGACCCGCTAAATTCATCTATTGATTTTATTACAGAAAATATCGCTGCGGAACTGGCATAGCGATTGCATGCACTTTCTTGACGAAACGTTAACCGACCCGCGCCGGGTCCAAGAAAGGGGAGCATTCGAAATGACCGAGAGATTCATGCTTAGCCGCCGCGACCTGCTCAAGACCTCCGCCGTCGGAGCGGCGCTCGGTCTGGCCTCGGCAACCTTTCCGATCCGCGCGGCGCGCGCCGCCTCCGCCACCGTCGGCTTCATCTATGTCGGTCCGAAGGACGACTATGGCTACAACCAGGCGCATGCCGAAGGCGCCGCCTCGTTGAAGGGTATCGCAGGCATTTCCCTCGTCGAGGAAGAGAACGTTCCCGAGACGGTCGACGTCCAGAAGACGATGGAATCGATGATCAATCTCGACGGCGCCTCGCTGATCTTCCCGACTTCGTTCGGCTATTTCGATCCGCATATGCTGGCCATGTGCGCCAAGTTCCCCGACGTGCAGTTCCGCCATTGCGGCGGCATGTGGAACAAGGAAAAGCATCCGATGAACGCCGGCTCCTATTTCGGCTATATCGGCATGGGTCAATACCTGAACGGCGTCGTCGCCGGACACACCACCAAGTCGAAGAAACTCGGCTTCGTCGCCGCCAAGCCGATCCCGCAGGTGCTGCTCAACATCAACTCCTTCCTGCTCGGCGCGCGCTCGGTCGATCCGGCGATCACCTGCCAGGTGATCTTCACTGGAGAATGGTCGCTGGCGTTCAAGGAGGCCGAGGCGACCAACGCGCTGATCGACCAGGGCGCCGACGTCGTCACCTGCCACGTCGACAGTCCCAAGGTGGTGGTCGAGACGGCCGCCGGCCGTGGCGCCTTCGTCTGCGGTTACCACGCCAACCAAAGTCCGCTGGCGCCGGAAAAATATCTGACCGGGGCGGAGTGGAACTGGGCCAAGGTCTACAAGATGTTCGTCGACGACCTCGTCGCCGGCAAGCCGCTGCCCAATTTCACGCGCGGCGGGCTGGCCGACGGCTTCGTCAAGATGAGTCCGCTCGGGCCCGCCGTCAGCGAAGCCGCGCGCAAGCAGTTCGACGCCACGCTGGCCGAAATGATGAAGGGCGGCTTCTCGGTCATAAAGGGACCGCTGAAGAGCAACAAGGGCGCCGTCGTCGCGACGGAAGGCCAGGCCTTCGTCGAGACCGCCATCGAGCTCGAAAGCATGGACTATCTCGTCGAGGGCGTCGTCGGCTCGACGGCCTGAGCGGGCCAAGGGAGACGAGGCGATGACGGAGGCGGTAAGCAGTACGGACGTGCGGGCCATCCTCGATGCGAGGGGATACCGGACGGCGCTCGAATGGATCGCCAGGCGGGCAGAGGCCTTCGTCATTCCGCTCGCCGCGCTGGTCGCCGGCATGCTGCTGTTCAGCCTGTTCATCGCGATGGTCGGCAAATCGCCGGTCCAGCTCTACGAGACAATGTGGCGGGGCGGCTTCGGCTCCTGGTTCTCGATCCAGAATTCGCTGTCGCGCGGCGCGCCGCTCTTGCTAGCGGCACTCTGCGTGGCGCTGCCGGCGCGCCTTGGCCTAGTCGTCATCGGCGGCGAGGGCGCGATCGTGCTCGGCGGCGTCGCCGCGGCCGCCATCGGCGTGGCGCTGAACGGCGCGCCGTCTTTTCTCGTCATCCTCCTCATGGGCGTGGGGGGCGTGGCCGCCGGCGGCATCTGGATAGGTGCCGTCGGCGCGCTGCGTCACTACCGCGCCGTCAACGAGACCATCTCCAGCCTGCTGATGGCCTATATCGCCATCGCACTGATGAACTATCTGGTGGAAGGGCCGCTGCGCGACCCGGCCTCGCTCAACAAACCCTCGACCCAGCCGCTGGCCGATATCTACCGCGTCGGCAACATCCCGGGCATGGAAGTGCACTGGGGCCTCGTCGTCGGCATCCTCGCCTGCGTGCTCTCCTGGCTGCTGATCGAGAAGACTCGCTGGGGCTTCGCCGCCCGCATCGCCGGCGGCAATGTCAGGGCGGCGCAGGTGCAGGGGCTTGCCGTCGGTCCGCTGATCGTCGGCTTCACCGCGCTGGCGGGCGGCTTCGCCGGCCTTGCCGGCATGCTCGAGATAGCGGCCGTGCAGGGCAGCGCCAACGGCTCGCTGGCTGCCGGCTACGGCTATACCGGCATCCTCGTCGCTTTCCTCGCCCGCCACAATCCGCTTGCCATCATCCCCGTCGCCTTCCTGCTTGGCGGCATCGACGCGTCCGGCGGGCTGATCCAGCGCCGCATGGACCTGCCCGACGCGACCGTTCTGGTGCTGCAGGGCATACTGTTCATCGTCATCCTGTTCAGCGAGACCTTCTACGGCCGCTTCAAGCTCTTCAACCCCGACCTCTGGCAGAGGCCCGATTCCTTGAAGGGGACTGTCTGATGGAAGCCACCGACATCGGCCTCTGGGGCGTGCCGCTCGCCATGCTGGGCGGCGCCATCCGCGTGTCCACCCCCTTCATCTTCGTCTCGCTCGGCGAGGCCATCACCGAACGCTCGGGCCGCATCAATCTCGGCCTCGAAGGCACGCTGGTGTTCGGCGCCATGAGCGCCTATGCGATGGCGGTGATGACCGGCTCGCCATGGCTCGGCCTTTTGGCCGCAGCGGTCGCCGGCCTCTGCTTCGGCCTCTTCCATGGCTGGATCTGCAAGTTCCCGAAGGTCAACGATATCGCCATCGGCATCGCCCTGATGCTGTTCGGCACCGGTCTCGCCTTCTTCTTCGGCAAGCCGTTCATCCAGCCTTCCGCACCAGATCTGCCGGCGATCCCCTTCGGCGCTTGGTCCGACATCCCTCAGGTGCAGGCGGCGCTCAACGTCAACGTGCTGTTTCTTGTCGGTGCCGCGCTCGCGGCTTTCCTCTGGTGGGCGTTCCGCAACACGCGCATCGGCCTGATCGTGCGCGTGGTCGGCGACAGCGCCGATGCCGCGCGCGCCATGGGCCTCGACCCCAACACGGTGCGCCTGCTGGCCACCGGCGCCGGCGGTGCGCTAGCCGGTATCGGCGGCGCCTATCTGTCGCTCTATTATCCCGGCAGCTGGACCGAGCGCATCTCGTCGGGCCAGGGACTGATGGCGGTGGCGCTGGTCATCTTCGCCCGCTGGAACCCGCTCGGCTGCTTTGCCGCGGCACTTCTGTTCGGTGGCGCCGGCGCGCTCGGCCCGGCGCTGCAGTCGGTGGGCGTCACCCAGGGCTACTACCTCTTCTACGCCGCGCCCTACATCCTCACCCTCATCATCATGATCGCCACCTCGTCACCGAGCCGCACGCTCGCCGGCGCTCCAGGCGAACTGTCGATCACCAAATGACCGCGCACCACGTGCCGCTCGCGAGACCGGAGTTTTTGCCATGAACGCCAGAGCCGAGATCACCCAGCGCTACATCGACGCCGATCCCTATCCCTGGCCCTACAATGGCGATCTGCGGCCGGACAACACGGCGCTGATCATCATCGACATGCAGACCGATTTCTGCGGGCCTGGCGGCTATGTCGACCATATGGGCTATGACCTTTCGCTGGTCAGGGCGCCGATCGAGCCGATCAAATCTGTGCTCGCCGCCATGCGGGCGAAGGGCTACACCATCATCCACACGCGCGAGGGCCATCGGCCCGACCTCGCCGACCTGCCGGCCAACAAGCGTTGGCGCTCGCGCCGCATCAATGCCGGCATCGGCGATCCGGGGCCATGCGGACGGATCCTGGTGCGCGGCGAGCCGGGCTGGGACATCATCCCCGACCTCTACCCGGCCGAGGGCGAGCCGATCATCGACAAACCGGGCAAGGGCTCGTTCTGCGCCACCGACCTCGAATTGATCCTCAACCAGCGCGGCATCGAGAACATCGTGCTCACCGGCATCACCACCGATGTGTGCGTGCACACCACCATGCGCGAGGCCAATGATCGCGGCTTCGAATGCGTGATGCTGGAGGATTGCTGCGGGGCGACCGACTACGGCAACCATCTGGCGGCGATCAAGATGATCAAGATGCAGGGCGGCGTCTTCGGCGCCGTCTCGAATTCCACCGCCCTCGTCGCCCAACTGCCATGAGGAACCGGCGATGAGCGGAACTCTCCACCGCAAGGCGATCGGCGTCGAGACCATCGGCATGACCATGCGCTTCGGCGCCTTCACCGCGCTCGACGACGTCTCAATCAAAGTGTCTGCAGGCTCCTTCCACGCCCTTCTCGGCGAGAACGGCGCCGGCAAGTCGACGCTGGTCAAATGCATGATGGGTTTCTATCACCCGACGTCGGGCGACATGATGGTCGACGGACGCCAGGTGACGATCGCCAGCCCCAGGGATGCCTCGGCGCTCGGCCTCGACATGGTCTATCAGCATTTCACGCTCGTGCCTTCGCTGACCGGCGCCGAGAACCTGGTCATCTCGCGCGAGAAGGTGCCGGGCATCATCGACTGGCGCAAGGAGCGTGCAGCACTTGCAGCCTTCATGGAGCGCATGCCGTTCAAGCTGCCGCTCGACGTCAAGGTGGCCGAGCTCGCGGCCGGCGAGAAACAGAAGCTGGAGATCATCAAGCAGCTCTATCTCGGCCGCAATTTCCTGGTGCTGGACGAGCCGACATCAGTCCTCACCCCGGGCGAGGCGCAGGAAGTGCTTGGCCTGGTGCGCGGCATGACGAAGGCGGGCGACCTCACCGTGCTGATGATCTCGCACAAGTTCCACGAGGTCACGGCATTCGCCGACGACATCACGGTGTTGCGCAAGGGCAGGCTCACAGGAACCGGGAAGGTCTCGGCTCTTTCGCGCAGCGAAATGGCGGCGATGATGATCGGTGACCAGCCGATCGCCGCGCTCGACAGCCGCGCCGCGCCGGAGCCGGATGCCGAGATCGTGCTCGAGGTCAAGGCGCTGAAGGCGCCGGACCGAACCGGGCTCAAATCGATCAACATCGCCGAGCTCGGCGTGCGCTCCGGCGAGATCGTCGGCATTGCCGGCATCTCGGGCAACGGCCAGAAGGAGTTCCTGGAAGTGCTGGCCGGACAGCGCGCTAGCGAGGCGGGCAAGGTCATGGTTCGCGGCACGGCCTATGCCGCGACACGCGCGGAGGCGCGTGCGCTCAACGTCCGCCTCATCCCGGAGGAGCCGCTGAAGAATGCCTGCGCGCCGAGGATGACGGTCGCCGAGAACATCGCCTTCCGCACCTTCGACGTCGATGGCAACGGCAGGCCGGTGAGCTGGATCAGCGCCGGCGCCATCAAATCCTTCAGCGCCCGGCTGGTCGAGCAGTTCAAGGTCAAGACCGCATCGCTCTCCTCGCCGATCGCCTCGCTGTCGGGCGGCAATGTGCAGCGCGCCGTGCTCGCCCGCGAGCTCACCGGCCAGGTCGACCTTTTGATCGTCTCCAACCCCTGCTTCGGCCTCGATTTTTCCGCCGTCGCCGAAATCCGCGCCCGCATCATGAAGGCGCGCAACGCGGGGGCCGCGGTGCTCCTGATGTCGGAAGATCTGGATGAGCTCCTGGAGCTCTCGGACCGCATCCTCGTCATGTCCGACGGCGCGCTGGTCTACGAGACGCCGATCGCGCAGGCGAGCGTTCAGACGATCGGCGAGCACATGGCGGGGCACCACTGATGGCAAAAATCGAAGCGCTGCCTTTCACCTTTGCCTTCGAGCCGCAGTCGACGGCGCTTATTGTCATCGACATGCAGCGCGACTTCGCCGAGCCCGGCGGCTTCGGCGCCAGTCTCGGCAACGATGTCAGCCGGGTGACGGCGATCGTGCCGACGGTGAAAAAGCTGATCGAA
This sequence comes from Mesorhizobium sp. WSM4884, assembly GCF_029625675.1. NCBI lineage: Bacteria > Pseudomonadati > Pseudomonadota > Alphaproteobacteria > Hyphomicrobiales > Phyllobacteriaceae > Mesorhizobium > Mesorhizobium sp. WSM4884. Next base: position 223,633 of record NZ_JARTVO010000003.1, on the reverse strand, counting down.
GGCTTCCGCGCCGCCGGCCTGCCGGTGATCCACACCATGGAGTGCCACAGGCCCGACCTTTCGGACCTGCCGCCCGCCAAGCGCAACCGTGGCAACCCGTCGATCCGCATCGGCGATGTCGGCCCGATGGGCCGCGTGCTGATTGCCGGCGAGCCAGGCACCGCGATCCTCGATGAGCTTGCGCCCTTGCCTGGCGAGATCGTCATCGAGAAACCCGGCAAGGGCGCCTTCTACGCGACCGGCCTCGGCGATGACTTGAAGCGGATCGGCGCCCGGCAGCTGGTCTTCGCCGGCGTGACGACAGAAGTCTGTGTGCAGACGACGATGCGCGAGGCCAACGACCGCGGCTATGAGTGTCTGGTCGCCGAGGACGCGACGGAGAGCTACTTTCCCGAATTCAAGACCGCCGCGCTCGCCATGATCAAGGCGCAGGGCGCGATCGTCGGCTGGACGGCGACCACCGACCAAGTGCTCGAGGGAATTGCGAATGCCTAATCTTGCCTTTGCCGGCCTCGTCGACGGTGGCTGGCGCGATCTGGCGTTCGAGCCTTTCCGCGACGGCGTGACGGTGCACTGGCTTCTCAAGGGCGGGCCGGTCGAGCCGTCCGTGGCGGTCCTTAAATATCAGCCGGGCGCCGGTGTGCCGCGCCACCGCCATGCCGGGCTGGAAACCATCGTCGTGCTGGAAGGCACCCAAAGCGACGAGAACGATGACTATCCGGCAGGCAGCGTGATCCTCAATCCGGTCGGCACCGAGCATTCGGTGTGGACGAAGGACGGCTGCGTCGTGCTGATCCAATGGGACCTGCCGGTGATCATTCTGGGGGAGACGAAATGAGCGACATCCGCTTCGACATCGCCAGCCTGCATGCCGCCTACGGGGCCGGCACCGGCATAGCCGAGGTGATCGATACGGTGCTGGCCCGCATCGAGGCGGCGGGCGATCCCGGCATCTTCATCCACCTTGCGACAAAAGCCGTGATGCTGGCCGAGGCCGAAGCGCTCGGCTCGTTCGACCCGGTGGCCAAGCCGCTCTGGGGCATCCCCTTCGCCGTCAAGGACAACATCGATGTCGCCGGCATGCCGACCACGGCCGCCTGCGCTGAATATGCTTACACGCCGGACAAGGATGCGACGGTCGTAGCGAAGCTCAAGGCGGCGGGCGCCCTGGTCGTCGGCAAGACCAATCTCGACCAGTTCGCCACCGGCCTCGTCGGCGTGCGCACGCCTTGGCCGATCCCGAGGAATGCGATCGATCCTAAGCTCGTGCCCGGCGGCTCCTCCTCCGGCTCCGCGGTGGCGACGGCGCGCGGCATCGTCTCCTTCGCGCTCGGCACCGACACCGCCGGCTCGGGCCGTATCCCGGCCGGCCTCAACAACATCGTCGGGCTGAAGCCAACCGTCGGCGCGCTGTCGACGGCGGGCGTGGTGCCGGCCTGCCGGACGCTCGACTGCGTCTCGGTTTTCGCGCTGACGGTCGACGACGCCTATGCGGTGTTCTCGGCCGCCGCGGCGCACGATGCCGCCGATCCCTATTCGCGCGACATCGCCGTCCAACCACTCGCCGCCCGCCCGCCGGTGCTGAACATCGGGGTCCCGGCAAAGGTCGACCTGAAGTTCTTCGGCGACGCATCGATGCAGGCCGGCTTCGAAGCTGCTCTCGCTGCCCTGGAGGCGCGCGGCGCCAGGCTCGTCGAGATCCCGTTCGGCGACTTCTACGCAACCGCCGACCTGCTCTACGAAGGCGCCTGGGTGGCGGAGCGCTATGCGGCGATCCGTGATTTCTTCGAGGCGAATGAAACAGCGCTCCATCCGGTGACGCGCAAGATCATCGGCGGCGCCAGAAACCTGTCGGCCGCCGACGCCTTCCGCGGGCTCTATGCCTTGCAGGCCTACAAGGCGCGGCTTGCCCCGATCATCGCCTCCGTCGATCTTTTCTGCGTGCCGACCGCGCCGACCCACTACACGGTCGATGCCGTGCTTGCCGATCCGATCGCCACCAACAGCCGGCTCGGCACCTACACCAATTTCGTCAATCTCCTCGACATGTGCGGCATCGCCGTGCCGGCCGGCAGGCGCGACGACGGCCTGCCGATGAGTGTTACGCTTCTGGCCGCCGCCAGCCGGGACGGCCTCGTCGCGGCGGTCGCGCGCGACCTGCATTCGGCGAGCGGCCTCGCCCTCGGCGCGACCGGGTGGCGGCAGTCGAGCGCGCGCCCAGCCAGCGCATCGGCCGAGGATGGCATGATCGAAATGGTTGTCGTCGGCGCGCATCTTTCGGGGATGCCGCTCAATGGCCAGCTCAAGGAAGCTGGCGCGCGTTTCTGCCGGGCGACGACGACGACGCCTTCCTACAAGCTCTATGAGCTTGCCGGCCAGGCCACGCCAAAACCGGGACTGATCCGCGTCGCAGGCGGCGGCACCGCGATCGAGGTCGAAGTCTGGCGGCTTTCTGCCGAGGCATTCGGCCGCTTCGTCGCCGCCATCCCGCCACCGCTCGGCATCGGCACCATCGAGCTCGACGACGGAACATCGGCGAAGGGTTTTCTGGCCGAGACCGCCGGTCTGTCGGCGGCGACGGATATCTCCGCCTATGGCGGCTGGCGTAGTTTCCTCGCCAGGACCCAATAAGCGCAACGACGGCCGGGAGCCTTCCTGCCAGCTAAACGACGGGAATCTTTGTTGGCCGGAGGTCGAGGCCCGCCTGCCAGTTCCGAGGTCCGCGTCAGGCCAACGGAGAATCGCTCTACCGCACGCATGATGCCGCTCGTCGAGTCAGCCGGGATGCAATCCTGGCCGCCCTTGCGGCGGCGCGCGTTAACCGCCTATCGTGCGGCTCGAAACCGCCAGCCAAGTATCCCGGCGGCGGATTGCTTGACGAAACGGATTTCAGGGCGGACGAAGCAGCGCATAGCCAATGGCCGACAAAACACAATTCGGACTGACTGCCCTCGACACGGTACCCCTGCATGAGAAAGTCTATCTGGAACTGGTGCGGGCGCTGATGTCGGGTCAGCTCCAACCCGGCCAGAAGCTGACCTCGCGCAAGCTCGCCAAGGAGCTCGGCACCAGCGACATGCCGGTGCGCAGCGCCTTCATGCGGCTGCAGGCGCTGAGGGCGCTGAGCCCGATGCCGAACGGCAGCGTCGAGGTGCCGGTGATCTCGGCCGACCGCTTCCAGCAATTGACCGACGTGCGCACGATCCTGGAAGGCACAGCCGCCGAGCTCGCCACCAAACGCATCAACGGCAACAACCTGCGCGCCATCCGCCGTCACTGCGCCGAGCTCACCCAGGCCGCCCGCAGCGGCGACATCGACGATTATCTGCGCAAGAACCACGACTTCAAATTCTCGATCTATCGCCACTGCGGCAACGAACAGATGATCTTCCTGATCGAGACGGTGTGGATGCAGGTCGGGCCTTTCCTGCGCAACCTGCGCATGGGCTTCGAGGACGACCTCGCCGGCATTCTTGGCATCGACTATCACGAGGAGGTCGTGGAGGCGATCGAGGCCGGCGATGGCAAACGGGCAAGCGCGGCCATCGTGCGCGACATCGGCGAAGGTGCGACACACATTCTCAAGCAGGTCAGGTTCCCGGAACTGCGGCAGTAACATTCGGGCGTTGGCGATCCTTCGCGCCTCTGTCCCGCCGACATCTCAAAGGTTTCTGCCGCAGCCGGTAAACGACCGTTCGAATGCCCCTTGGCTTTCCCCCACTCGCCGGCTATGTTGCGATCGCAGATCGCAAATTGTGGACCGGAAATGCCGCCCGATATCCCAGCTAGTGAATTGAAAAGATGAAGGAAATCAGCCCGAAAACATCCTGGGCGGCCTTCACGAACTCACAAGCTATAGAATGGATATCGTAGCCGAAATGGCTACAGCACCTCCAGAAAAATAGGGGTTGAAATTGGGCGATGCAATTGCGGACGTTTTGAACTGGCTTGACAGCAGGAGCGACATCCAGAGCCTGAGGGCCGCGGTGTGCGACCTCAACGGCATCATGCGCGGCAAGCGCATCCCGGTCGAGCAGGCGCGCAAGGCGCTCGAAGGCAAGCTGCGCATGCCCTTTTCGCTGATCGGGCTCGACATCTGGGGAGAGGACATCGAAGGCAACGCGCAGGTCTTCTCCACCGGCGATGCCGACGGCCTTTGCCACTGGACGGGACGCGGCATCCTGCCGGTCAACTGGACGGCGCATCCGACGGCGCTGTTGCCGCTGTGGCTGGCGGATGAGGCCGGCGCGCCCTATCTCGGCGACCCGCGCCGCGCGCTGGCCCGCATCCTCGACCGCTATGCCGCGCTTGGCCTGACGCCGGTTGCTGCAACCGAGCTCGAATTCTACCTCGTCGACCCGACATCGCAGCGGCCTGTCGGCCCTGTCTCGCCAGTCACCGGGCGGCGGCTCGATTCCGATGCAGCGCTTTCGATCGACGAGATCGACGATTTCGAGGCCTTCATTCACGATGTCTACGAGGCCTGCCGCATGCAGGGTATCCCTGTCGACACCGCGATCGCCGAGAACGGCGTCGGCCAGTTCGAGATCAACCTCAACCACGTTCCCGACGCCTTGCGCGCCGCGGACGACGCCGTGCTCTTCAAGCGCACCGTCAAGGGCATTGCGCGCAAGCATGGCTTTGCCGCCTGCTTCATGGCCAAGCCCTATGGCGAGCGCGCCGGCAACGGGTTCCACGTCCATTTCAGCGTCGTCGACAAGGAAGGCCGCAACATCTTCGACGACGGCAGCGACCAGGGCTCCGAGACCATGCGCCACGCGGTCGGCGGCCTGCTTGCCGCCATGGCCGAGAGCACGCTGGTGTTCGCGCCGCATTTCAATTCCTACCGCCGGCTTCGGCCAAGATCCTATGCGCCGACAGCCGTCGCCTGGGGTTACGAAAACCGCATGGTGGCGATACGCATTCCGGGTGGCCCATCTGCCGCGCGTCGCATCGAGCATCGCGTCTCCGGCGCCGACGCCAACCCCTATCTGGTGTTGGCGGCGATCCTGGGCGCCGCGCTGATGGGCATCGAAAAACAACTGTCACCCGGCGAGCCGACCGGCGGCGAGGGGCAAGGACTGACGCTCGCCAAGCTGCCCCCGGACTGGGCCTCGGCCATCGCCGCGTTCGAAACCGGGCCGCGCGTCGCGGAAATCTTCCCGGCTGTGCTGCGCGACGCCTTCATCGCTTGCAAGCGCCAGGAGCTCAACACCTTCGCGCTCAACGTCAGCGATTTCGAGATCGAGACCTATCTCGAAAGCGTTTAATCGCCCAAAACTGTGCATCGGTTTGGGAAAACGACGTGCATCGAAGCAACGACCTGAAGCGCGTCGATCAAATCCGTTTCGACGCAACGCGCCTTAACGCGCCTTAAGGAGGCGCTTCGGTCTGTCCGAAGGTCGGCGAACGCCTCGATGCGATGAAACAGGGCACGGACTTCTGGTGACCTGGGCAACTTTCCTCGAAGGCCGTTCTGCGCCGCCGGTGTGCTTCTCCCGCGATTGATGCGGATCAAGGTCGCCATGCCGGGCCTCTGTTTTGGTCCCGTTCAGCTCTCAGCCCGAACGGAGTCCCCCCGCCATGATCGGCATCTCGTTGAGCCCTGAACGGATCCATTTTGCGCCGCCCGCGCTCGTCCGCGCGTCGCGCAACGCAGGAGGCCGCCAATGAAAGGTTCGTTACGGTGGCTGTCTCCCGTCATTCTGATCGCGCTCGCGGCAGCCGGCTATTACGCATGGCAGCGATCCGAGGCCGGGGCGTTGCCGCAAGGCATCGCCAGCGGTAACGGCCGCATCGAAGCGGTCGAAATCGACGTCTCCACGAAAGCATCGGGGCGGATCAAGGAAATCCTGGTCGGCGAAGGTGATTTCGTCAAAGCCGGCGAAGTGCTTGCCCGCATGGACACCACCCAGATCGAGGCTCAGCGCCGCCAGGCCGAGGCGCAGCTTCAGCGCGCCACCATCGGCGTCGAGACCGCCGGCAGCCTGGTGACGCAACGCGAAGCCGAAAAGACGGCAGCCGCCGCGGTCGTCGCGCAGCGCGGGGCCGAGCTCGACGCCGCCGAGCGGACCTTGGCGCGCTCCCAGCAGCTCGCGGTCAACAACACCGTCTCCCAGCAGGTTCTGGACAACGATCGCGCCGCCGAGCAGAGCGCGAAGGCCGCCGTTGCCGCGGCGCAGGCCCAGCTCGCCGCCAGCGAGGCGGCCATCAATGCTGCGAGGGCACAGGTGGTCGATGCCAAGGCCGCGGTCGATGCCGCGCAGGCGGCGATCGAAAGCATCGATGCCGATATCGACGACGCCGTGCTGAAATCGCCGCGCGATGGACGTGTCCAATTCCGGGTGGCGGAACCCGGCGAGGTGCTTGCGGGCGGCGGGCGCGTGCTCAACCTCGTCGATCTCGGCGATGTCTACATGACGTTCTTCCTGTCGACCGCGCAGGCTGGCCGCGTCGCCATCGGCTCCGACGTACGCCTCGTGCTCGATGCGGCGCCGCAATACATCATCCCCGCCAAGGTGACCTTCGTCGCGGACGTCGCGCAGTTCACGCCAAAGACCGTCGAGACGGAGGAGGAGCGCCTGAAGCTCATGTTCCGGATCAAGGCGCATATCTCGCCGGAGCTGCTCCGCAAATATATCCAGCAGGTCAAGACGGGTTTGCCCGGTGTGGCTTATGTGCGGCTCGACCCGCAGGCTGAATGGCCGGCCGGCGTCCAAGGAAAGCTTGTGCAATGAACGCTCGGGCGGACGGCGCCGCTGCCTTCTCGCCGAAGCGGGTCGCGCGGCTGGAGAACGTCGGCCATGTCTATGGGAAGGTCCGGGCTCTCAATGCCATATCGCTGGACTTCCCGACCGGCTGCATGGTCGGCCTGATCGGGCCGGACGGCGTCGGCAAATCCAGCCTGCTTTCCCTGGTTGCCGGAGCGCGGACGATACAGGAAGGTCATATCGAGGTGCTGGGCGGAGACATGGCCGATCTCCGCCACCGGCAGAGTGTCTACCCAAAGATCGCCTATATGCCGCAGGGCCTTGGCAAGAACCTCTATCCGACGCTGTCCGTGTTCGACAACATCGATTTCTTTGGCCGCCTTTTCGGGCACGACCGGCGGGAGCGGGAGCGCCGCATCGGCGAGCTCCTGAGGCGTACCGGACTTGCGCCTTTCGCCGATCGGCAGGCCGGCAAGCTTTCGGGCGGTATGAAACAGAAACTCGGCCTCTGCTGCGCCCTGATCCACGATCCGGACCTCTTGATCCTGGATGAGCCGACTACCGGCGTCGACCCTTTGTCGCGCCGCCAGTTCTGGGAACTGATCGATGAGATTCGCAAGAGCCGCGACGGCATGAGCGTCATCATCGCGACGGCCTACATGGAGGAGGCCTCGCGCTTCGACTGGCTGGTGGCGATGGATGGAGGCCGGGTGCTGGCGTCCGGAGCCCCGGCCGACCTGCTCGCACGGACCGGCGCGCCCGACCTCGACGCGGCTTTCATCGCCCTTCTCCCGCCGGAGAAGCGAGGCAGCCACGAGACGGTGAAGATCCCTCCGCGACCCGCCGATGCCGACGGCGTATCCGCCATCGAGGCTGAACATCTCACCATGCGCTTCGGCGATTTCACCGCGGTCGACGACGTGAGCTTCCGCATCGGCCGCGGCGAGATCTTCGGCTTCCTGGGCTCGAATGGCTGCGGCAAGACGACCACCATGAAGATGCTGACCGGGCTGCTCGAACCGAGCGACGGCAAGGCACGGCTGTTCGGACGCGAGATCGACTCGCGCGACATCGAGGTGCGGCGGCGCGTCGGCTATATGTCACAGGGATTCTCCCTCTACTCGGAACTGACGGTTCGGCAAAACCTCGATCTGCATGCCCGACTCTTCGGCATGGCCGACGCCGCGATCCCGTCCCGGGTCGAGGAGGTCGCGCGGCAGTTCGGTCTGGCCGACAACGTCGACGCGCTGCCCGAAGCACTGCCGCTCGGCATCCGCCAGCGGCTGTCGCTGGCGGTAGCGATGATCCATTCCCCCGAGATACTGATCCTCGACGAGCCCACTTCCGGAGTCGATCCTGTTGCCCGCGACGGGTTCTGGCGGATTCTCGGCGATCTCTCCCGTAAGGCGAACGTGACGATCTTCGTCTCCACGCATTTCATGAATGAAGCGGAACGCTGCGATCGCATCTCGCTTATGCACGCCGGCAAAGTACTGATCAGCGACACGCCCGCCGGCATCGTCGGGAGCCGCTCGGCGGCAACGCTGGAAGAAGCCTTCGTCGGATATCTGGAGGAGGCGACGGGGCCGGAGCAGCGCGGCACATCGGGCTCGGCCGCCGAAACAGTACCGCTCGCGAAAGCGCTCGGCGCGCCGCACAGCCAACCCAAAGAGAGCCGCGACGGCCGTTTCTTCGATCTGCGCCGCATGTTCGCCTACACCCGCCGCGAGGCGATGGAGCTCGCACGCGATCCGATCCGCGCCACGCTGGCTACCATCGGCAGCCTCATCCTGATGTTCGTCGTCGGCTACGGCATCAACATGGACGTCGAGAATCTCTCCTTCGCCGTCCTCGATCGCGACGACACGACGATCAGCCGGGACTATGTGCTGCAGATCGCCGGCTCGCGCTATTTCACCGAGAAGACGCCGATCACCGACTATGCCGATCTCGATCGGCGCATGGAGGACGGGGAACTCAATCTCGCCATCGAAATTCCGACCGGGTTCGGGCGTGACCTCGCGCGCGGTCGCCACGTCACGATCGGCGCGTGGATCGACGGCGCCATGCCGACGCGCGCCGAAACCGTGCTGGGCTATGTCTCGGGAATGCATGCCGGCTGGCTCACGCGGAAGGCGCGCGAACTCTACGGCGACGCCGCCACCGCCAGCGCCTTCCAGCTCGATATCCGCTACCGCTACAACCCCGACGTCCGCAGCCTCGACGCCATCGTTCCGGCCGTCCTCCCGATGCTTCTCCTGCTGATCCCTGCGATGCTGGCCGTGCTGAGCGTGGTGCGGGAGAAAGAACTCGGCTCCATCATCAATTTCTACGTCACGCCCGTCACCCGGCTCGAATTCCTGGTCGGCAAGCAGATCCCCTATGTGATCCTCGCGATGCTGAACTTCGTGCTGCTGACTGCCTTTGCCGTCTTCGTTTTCGGCGTGCCGTTGACCGGCAGCCTTCCTGCATTCGCCGCCGCCGCCCTTCTTTACGTCATGGCCACGACCGCAATGGGGCTCTTTCTGTCGACCTTCATGAGCAGCCAGATCGCGGCGATCTTCGGAACCGCACTGCTCACCATGATCCCCGCCACCCAATATTCGGGCATGATCGACCCGGTCTCGTCGCTGCAGGGCGTGGGTGCATTCATCGGCCGGATCTATCCGACCACCTATTTCGTAACGATCTCGCGCGGCGTCTTTTCCAAAGCGCTCGGCTTTGCCGACCTGTCCGGCGCGTTCGTGCCGCTGCTCGTCGCCATTCCGGTGCTGCTCGGCCTTGGAGCGGCTTTTTTGAGAAAACAGGCCCGCTGATGCGCATCGCCAACATATACGAGCTCGGCATCAAGGAACTGCGCGGTCTTGTACGGGACCCGATGATGCTTGTGCTGATCGTCTACGCCTTCACCGTCGCCATCTACACCGAATCCAAGGCGATGCCCGAGACGCTCAATCATGCTGCGATCGCTATCGTCGACGAGGATCAGTCGCCGGTCTCATCGCGTATCGTCACGGCATTTTACCCGCTTTACTTCACCGCGCCGCGACTGATCTCCCAGCCCGAGATGGACAGCCGCATGGATTCAGGAATGGACACATTCGCGCTGGACATTCCGCCGAGCTTCCAGCGCGACCTCCTGGCTGGCCGTTCTCCAACGGTTCAGCTCAACATCGACGCCACCCGCATGTCGCAGGCCTTTACCGGCGGAGGCTATGTCCAGTCGATCGTTTCGGGGGAAGTGAACGAATTCCTGAACCACTATCGCTCCCAGACTTCGCTCCCCGTCGAGCTCGACCTGCGGGCGCGATTCAATCCCGAACTCAACAAGGGCTGGTTCGGCGCCATCACCAATGTCATCTCCTCCATCACCATGCTTTCGATCGTGCTCACCGGTGCCGCGCTGATACGCGAGCGCGAGCACGGCACGATCGAGCATCTGCTGGTGATGCCGGTCACCCCGTTCGAAATCATGACGAGCAAGATCTGGTCCATGGGCATCGTCGTCCTCGTGGCGTCGGGCCTTGCGCTCGTCTTCGTCATCCAGGGGCTGCTGTCGGTCCCGATAAACGGATCGATCGCGCTTTTCATGGTGGGCGCGGCCCTCGACATCGTCGCCATGACCTGTCTGGGTATCTTCCTTGCCACCGTCGCCGGCTCCATGCCGCAATTCGGCCTGCTGCTGATGATGGTGCTCCTGCCCCTGCAGGTGCTGTCCGGCGGCGTGACCCCGCGCGAGAGTATGCCCCTCGCCATCCAGGCCGTCATGTTCGTCGCGCCCAACACGCATTTCGTCATGCTGGCCCAGGCGATCCTGTTCCGCGGCGCGGGCCTCGATGTCGTCTGGCCGCAGCTTGCGGCGCTGCTGGTCATCGGCATGCTGCTGTTTGCGTTCTCGCTCCGCCGCTTCCGTCAGTTCCTGAAATAGGAACCGCAATCCAATGCTTCGAGATTGAGACCTGCATCGCAAGCGTGTAGTGGCCGATCTGCGCACACGGCCTACTCTCCCGCCCGCGCCCGCTGGCGCTCCTGGACGATGACCGCCAGGATCAGCAGCGCGCCCTTGGCAAGCAGCTGGTAGAAGGTCGGCACGCTGGTCAGGATCATGCCGTTATTGAGGACGCCAATGATCAGCACCCCAAACATGGCGCCGACGATCGTGCCCTTGCCGCCCTGCAGCGCGCAGCCGCCGAGAATCGCGGCGGTGATCGCCTCGAGCTCCAGCCCCTGGCTGCCGGAGGCCGGCTGTCCGGACATAGTGCGGCTGGCGAGCACCAAGCCGGCCACCGCTGCCGCGAAGCCGCTCATGGCGTAGATCGAGATCTGATAGCGGCGGATCGGAATGCCGGCGAGCCGCGCCACCGTCGGATTGCCGCCGAGCGCGTAGATGTTCCTGCCGACCACCGTCTCGCGGGTGAAGACGATGAACGCCGCCATAGCGGCGATCAGCAGCCAGATGGCAAAAGGCAGGCCAAGGAAGGTGCCGATGCCGAGCGCGCGCAGGCTGTCGCCGGTGATCGGGATCGAGTTGCCGTTGTTCATCAGATAGGCGAGGCCGCGGAAGGCCGACATCGTTCCAAGCGTCGCGATCACCGCGTTGACCGGGCCGTAGACGATGATCAGCCCGTTGACAGCGCCCGCTACAAGTCCGGCGAGCAGCCCGGCCAGGATACCGGCCGAAATAGAGCCGGTTTCCTGTGCGGCGACGGCAAGCACCATGGTGCTCAGGCCCACGATGGAACCGACCGAGATGTCGAGCCCGCCGGAGACGATGACCACGGTCTGCGCCATTGCCAGGATGCCGAGGATGGTGACCGCGAGCCCGATATTGATCAGGTTGCGCGGCGTGAAGAAGACGTCGGGCCTGAGCGCGCCGAAGATCGCCAGCAGCACGATCAGCGCGATCAGCAGACTGATGTTCTGCGCGCCGATGCGGCCGAACAGACTTGCCGGCGCGTGTTCGCGGCCGGCGGTCGCGGTATCGGTCACGATACTCTCCTCTCGATTGTCTCTTTTCCCGAGCGCATGGCCAAGGCCAGCACCGCTTCCTCGCTCGCTTCCTGCCACGGAAGCTCGCCGCTGATGCGCCCGCTCTGCATGACCAGAACGCGATCGGCGAGGCCGAGCAGCTCCGGCATCTCGGAGGAGATGAGCAGGATGGCGAGGCCCTGGTCGGCCAGGCTTTCGATGAGCCTGTAGATCTCTGCCTTGGCGCCGACGTCGATGCCGCGCGTCGGCTCGTCGAGGATGAGCACGGCCGGCCCCCGCGCCTGCCAGCGCGCGAAGACGACCTTCTGCTGATTGCCGCCGGACAGTTTTCCGACGGCCTGCTCGATCGACGGCGTCTTCACCCTGAGCTCGGCGACGTGGCGGGCGACCAGCGCGCGCTCGCGCCTGCGGCTGAAGAAGCCGAAGCGCGACACCATGTCGGGCACCACGAGGCTGACATTGTCGCGCACAGCCTGCATCAAGAGCAGCGCTTCCTGCTTGCGGTCCTCCGGCACCAGCCCGATTCCGGCCGCGACGGCATCGGCCGGTTCGCGCGGCTTGTAGGGTCGGCCGCCGACCGTCATCCGTCCCGACAGCAGCGGGTCGAGGCCGACGATGGCGCGCGCGACTTCCGTCCGTCCGGCGCCGACCAGTCCCCCCAGCCCGACGATCTCGCCGGCCCTCGCCTCGAAGCTGATCCCGTCGACCCGGCGTGTCGTGACAGCTTCCAGCGCCAGCCGGACCGGCCCCAGCGTGCGTTCTCTTCGGTTGAACAGGTCGCTCACCGGCCTGCCGACCATCAGCCGCACCATGCGCTGCTCGTCGAGCGCCGCGATCGGCTCGTCGGCGACGCGGCTGCCGTCGCGCATCACCACGCAGCGATCGGCAAGCTCGATGATCTCGCGCAGGCGGTGCGAGATGTAGATCACGGCGACGCCGTCGGCTTTCAGACGCCGGATGACGCGGAACAGCCGCTGCGCCTCGTCCTCCGTCAGGGACGAAGTCGGCTCGTCGAAGGCGAGGAGCCTCGCGCCTGGCCGCAGCGCCCGCATGATTTCGATGAGCTGCCTGAGCGCCGGGCTGAGCCCATGGCAGCGCTGCCCGGGCGACAGCACGTCGGCCACGCCGAACGTGCCGAGCAGATCGAGACTGCGCCGCTCCAGATCCGCGCGGTCGAGGAACAGGCCGCCGCGCGCCCTGATGTCGCCGATGAAGATGTTTTCCGCCACCGTCAGCTCCGGAATGATCTCCGGCTCCTGATGGATGACGCGGATGCCAGAGCCATGGGCGACGCGCGGCGAGCTGAGCTGGACCGGCTGCCCATCGACCAGCACCCGGCCGGCATCGGGCCTGTGCTCACCCTCCAGCACGCGCATCAGCGTAGACTTGCCGGCGCCGTTCTCGCCGATGAGCGCCGTGATCTCGCCGGCATTGAAGGCGACCGACACATCTCGCAGCGCCTGCACGGCGCCGAAGCGCTTGCTGACGCCCTCGACGGAAACGACGGGCACGGTCATCGACGGGCGGCTCCGCATGAAGCCGCCCGCCCAAGGGCCACCCGCCGTGAGGCGGAAAGAAAGCCTAGGACTTGCAACCGAGCGTATCCTTGAACTTGTCGAAGTTCTCGCCGCTGATCAGGGTGGCGTCCTGGAAATAGTCCTTCTGCATCTCCTTGCCGGTGGCCTGGTCGTAGAGCGCCTGGATCGCGGCCGCGCCATGCTTGGCGCTGTCCAGCCACATCGTGCCGCGGAAGCCCGAGGGCTTGCCGGCGCCGAAGGCCTCGCAGGAACGCGACCCGTCGATGCCGATGCCGATGACGTTCTCCGGCTTCATGCCGGCATTCTCGGTGGCGCGCACGCCGCCGAGCACGCCGTCGTCGTTGCAGGAGAAGAAGATCCACTTCTCGGCATCCGGATTGGCAGTCAGCGTGGTCGAAACGACGTCGATCGAGTTGACCATGGTGTTGTCGTAGGGGATCGAGACGATGCGCGACTTGATCTCCGGGATCGCCGCGACCAGCGCTTCCTGCGCGCCCTTGTTGCGGCGCATGCAGGTGTCGGCCTTCTGGTCCTCGATCGAGCCGACGCGCACGTTGGAGAGGTCCTTGTCCCAGCCTTCGGCCTTGGCGATGCGGGCGATCTCGGTGCCGACCTGCTTGCCGATGTTGAGCGCGTTCATGCCGACATAGGCAACCGGCGTGCCGTCGGCGAAGGCGATGTCGTCGTCGACCGCGATCAGGCCGATCTTGGCGGCCTTCGCCTTGTCGGCGACGACCGGGCCGAGCGAACGATCCGGCACCACCACGGCGATGCCCTTGACGCCGTCCCCGACATAGGTGTCGAAGGTGGTGACGGCGAGGTTGGCGTCGAACTGGACGTCCTGGACAAGCAGGTCGACGCCGAGCTCGGCGGCCTTGTCCTTGGCGCCTTTCACCTCGCGCACGAACCACGGATGGTCGCCCATCTTGTTAATGTAGCCGAACTTCATCTTATCCTGCGCGCCGGCGCCATGGACCGTCAACGCGACGGCGGCGGTCGCCGCCACCGCAAGGCATGCCTTGATCATCTTTTTCATTGGCTTTCCTCCCTATCGATCCCGGGCCGGCGGGACGTGATCCGTTTGAAGACGTTTCCGGCGACCGGCCGCCGGTGCGAAACCTCATTCGTGGTAGAGAACCGAGCGACCGCCATCGATGACGATGCAGGCCGCGTTGATGAACGGCGCCTCGTCTGAGCCGAGGAAGACGGCGGTCATCGCCACCTCCTCCGGCCGGCCGATACGGCGCGGCGGGTGCAGGTCGTAGGTGCGCTGGCGCTCCGCCTGCGGGTCCGCAAATGTGTTCCAGTAGTCGACCGCGATCTGCGTCTCGATGTAGCCGGGCGCGATCGCGTTCACACGGACACCTTCGGCGGCGTATTGGATGCCGAGCGACCGCACCAGGCCGATCAGCCCGTGCTTGGCGACCGGATAGGGAAAGGTGGACGGGATGATCGCGAAGGAATGGCAGGACGCGATGGCGACGACCGACCCCTGCTTCTGAGCCCGCATCGCCGGCAGAACTGCGCGCGCCGAATACCACACGCCGTCGAGATCGACGGCAAAGCAGCGCCGCCATTCCTCCTCCGTGGTTTCCAGCGGCTCGTGGAAAACGTTGATGCCGGCATTGGCGACCAGCACGTCGATGCGGCCGTAGGCGGCAAGCGCTTGTTCCGCCATCGCCTCGCAGGATCTGCTGTCCGCGACGTCGGTTTCCACGAACAGCGCCCGCGCACCACTTTCGACGAGCGAGGCGACGACCTTCGCCCCCGCCGAAGCGTCCTTTTCCGCCACCACGATCGCGGCGCCTTCGGCCGCCATCGCGCGCGCCGTCGCCTCGCCGATGCCGCGCCCGGCGCCGGTGATGATCGCCACCTTGTCCTTGAGACGCCCCGCCATCGTCACCAGTCCACGATGGTGCCGTCGGCGAGCACGGCGTTGGTGGTGTGCATGACTTCGGGATTGTAAGGATGTCGCTCTGCGACCACCTCGTCGACCTCAACGCCGAGCCCCGGCGCGTCCGGCACCTGCCAGCAGCCGTCGACCATGCGGATCGGCCCCTTCACGACCTCGAAATACCAGGGCACGGCGCCGACCATCTCCTCCTGGATCAGGTGGTTGGGGGTGGAGACGGCGAAATGCAGCGCCGCGGCGCCCGCGATCGGGCCGAGCGGATTGTGCGGCGCCACCCCTACGGACACCGCCTCGGCCATCGCCGCGATCTTCTTGGCCTCGAGCAGGCCGCCGCAATGGCAGATGTCCGGCTGCACGACGTCGACCGCCCCTGCCCGGAACAGATCGTCGAATTCGGGACGGTCGACCAACCGCTCGCCGGTGGCGATCGGCACGCGCGACTTGGCGGCGAGCTGCGCCAGCGCGCCGGTCTCGCCCGGCGGCAGCGGCTCCTCGACGAACATAGGCCGGTGCGGCGCGAGCGCGTCGATATAGGCGAGCGCGGTCGAAGCGGAGGCCGGACGGCCGTGGAAGTCGACCATGATCTCGACTTCCGGCCCGACCGTCTTGCGCAGCGCCTCCATGAGCCGGCCGACCTTGTCGACCTCGATGAGCGGAGCGTGATAGTGGCTATAAGGGATGAAGACGGCCTTCAGCGCGCGATAGCCCCTGGCTACCACCTCGGAGGCCCGCTGCACCAGCGGCTCGGCGTCCAACGTTTCATAGACGGCGCGCATGTCGCCGAGGCCGAGATGGGTATAGACCTTGACCCGGTCGCGCACCTTGCCGCCGAGCAATCGCCAGACCGGCTGATCGAGCCATTTGCCGAAAATGTCCCAGAGCGCCAGCTCGATGCCCGAGACGGCCGACATGCCGATCACGCCCAGCCGCCAGAACGAATGCTTCTTGAGGATGCGCACCGCCTGCTCGATGTCGCGCGGATCGCGGCCGATCAGCAGCGGCGCCAAGTCGGCGACGGCGCCGACGACGGCCTGGGTCTTCCATTCCAGCGTCGCCTCGCCCCAGCCATAGAGATCCGGCTGGTCGGTCTCGATACGCACGAACACCCAGTTGCGCATATCCGCGTTCACGACGCGCGTGGTGATCGCCACGATTCTCAAGCGCGACTCCTCCCAGATGGCACTTAGATCATATGAAATTCGATTATCATATGATCTAAATTGGCGTCAAGAAGGCGTGTCAGGCTTTTGTGTGGAGGTCGTCGGCGGCGATGTCGAGCAGCCTGTTCATGGCGGCGCGGGCGCCGGCGGTATCGCGGATGCGGATCGCCTCCAGCACCGCGACATGCGCCGAGAGCGCGCGCGACTGCGCTTCCATCAGCGGGTTGGTGACGAGGAATGTGGCGCGCAGCGCAGCCTCCAGCATGCCGACCAACCCCTTGAGCACGACATTGTGGCTGGCGGCGATGACGCCCTTGTGGAAGGCAAGATCCGCCTGGCAGACGGCGTTGAGATCGCCAGGGATGTTGTCGCGCATGCCGACCACCGCGCGCTCGATATCGGCGAGATCGGCAGCGGTGGCGCGCCTGGCGGCGAGTTCCGCGGCCGCCGGCTCGAAGATCCTGCGTGCCTCCAAAAGTCCGGAGACCAGTTCCTCGTCGTCCTGGATCGCCGGGTGCCAGCCAAGGACCACCGGGTCGAGCAGCCGCCAGTTGTCGCGCGGCAGCACGCGCACGCCGGCGCGCCGCCTGGCCTCGACGAGGCCTTTCGCCGACAGCACCTTGACCGCTTCCCTGACCGAGGTGCGGCTGACGCCCAGCATGGCGCAGAGCTCGTCCTCGCGCGGCAGGGCGTCGCCGGGAGCATAGTTCCCGCCCAGGATGCGGCTGCCCAGCACGCTGACGACGGCGTTGTGCACGCTCGCCCCGCCCTGGTCGACCGAAGGCATCCAGCCGATTGCATCCGCAGGAACGATGGTTTCCACGCAATCCTCTCCCGTAGAGCACGCTGCAGCTAGCTGTTGTATGGAAGGCTAGGTCTTATGTAAATCACAATTCATATGATCTTTGCCAGCTCAGCGTGCCGCCCAGATCAAGCCGCGGCGCAGGATCGTTCGCATCTGCGGAACCTCGAACTCCTTGGCTACATGGCCGAGTGACGAATAAAACACCCGGCCCTTGCCATGCCGGCGCTTCCACACGACCGGCATGACCACGCCGTCGATCCACGGCGCGTGTTGGCCCGAGAAGGTGGTGGTCGCCAGCACTTCGTTCGAGGGATCGACATGCATGTAATACTGCTCGGAGCGGTAAGCGAAGTCCTCGATGCCGGCCATGGTCGGATCGTCGCGCCGCACGATGTTCACCCGGTAATCGATGATATTGCCGGGATGCGCGACCCACTGGCCGCCGCACATGAACTGGTATTCCGTCGATTCGCGAAATGCATCGCCCATGCCGCCATGATAGCCTCCGAGACCGACGCCGCTCTCGACCGCCTTGGTCAGATTGGCCTCTTCGGCCTTGGCGAGCTTGGACATGGTGTAGATCGGCACGATCAGGCTGAGCTCCGCGATGGCCGGATCGGCGAACACCGCGGTCGTGTTTTCCATGCGCACGGCAAAGCCTTCTTCCTCGAGCATCGTCTTGACGACGTTAGCTCCGGCTTCGGGTTCGTGGCCTTCCCATCCGCCCCATACGATCAGCGCCTGCCGCATCTTGTGCTCCTCATGCGTTAAAGCATGTCTCCCGAAAGTGGGAACCGGTTTCGGGACAAAGACATGCGTAAAATCAAAAACCTGATGCATGCCGCCCAAAAGTACGCAGCGGTTTTGGGGCAACGACATGCATCAAACAAAGACTTGAAGCGCGTCGCCGGTATCCGTTTCAGCGCGCCGCGCTTTAGCGTCCGCGGCCGAAACGTGTGACAGCGGGCGCCGAGCGACCATCGCCGCAAAGTCGTGTGGAGTCGAGTTGGAAAAACGCATGGCGACGCAAACAAAGTTCGGCGCAAAAACGAAAACGGCCCGCGCGAGGCGGGCCGTTTTGAAACTTGGTTGCGGGGACAGGATTTGAACCTGTGACCTTCAGGTTATGAGCCTGACGAGCTACCGGGCTGCTCCACCCCGCGCCAACCATAGAGGTAAGCATAAGCTTACCGAATTCAAGTGGCCGCCAAATGAAAAGGCCGCTTGCGCGGCCCAGGATCCCGTTCGGCGGGCCTTATCGTAAGGAGAAGACTTTGTCGAACGTGCGCTTGGCAGACCTGGCAGCGACCTACTCTCCCGCGTCTTGAGACGAAGTACCATCAGCGCTGGAGCGTTTCACGGCCGAGTTCGGAATGGGATCGGGTGCAGCCGCTCCGCCATAACCACCAGGTCGGCAAAACGCACGTTCAAATCGAGAAGCTGTCTATTCGTGCCGCCTACAATGGGCACAAGTAATGAGAACGATCAAGCCGATCGAACTATTAGTACCGGTAAGCTTCAAGCGTTGCCGCTCTTCCACACCCGGCCTATCAACGTGGTCGTCTTCCACGGTTCTCAGGGAATACTCGTTTCAAGGTGGGTTTCCCGCTTAGATGCCTTCAGCGGTTATCCCGTCCGGATATAGCTACCCTGCAATGCGGCTGGCGCCACAACAGGTCCACCAGAGATCCGTCCATCCCGGTCCTCTCGTACTAGGGACAGATCCTTTCAATATTCCTACACCCACGGCAGATAGGGACCGAACTGTCTCACGACGTTCTGAACCCAACTCACGTACCGCTTTAAATGGCGAACAGCCATACCCTTGGGACCTGCTCCAGCCCCAGGATGCGATGAGTCGACATCGAGGTGCCAAACAACCCCGTCGATATGGACTCTTGGGGGTCATCAGCCTGTTATCCCCGGCGTACCTTTTATCCGTTGAGCGATGGCCCTTCCACGCGGGACCACCGGATCACTATGACCGACTTTCGTCTCTGCTCGACTTGTCAGTCTCGCAGTCAGGCAGGCTTATGCCATTGCACTCAGCGAACGATTTCCGACCGTTCTGAGCCCACCATCGCGCGCCTCCGTTACTCTTTAGGAGGCGACCGCCCCAGTCAAACTACCCACCATACATTGTCCCGGACCCGGATAACGGGCCGCGGTTAGACATCCATAGTAATAAGGGTGGTATTTCAAGGGTGGCTCCACCTGAGCTGGCGCCCAGGCTTCAAAGCCTACCACCTATCCTACACATGCCACTACGAATGCCAATGTAAAGCTATAGTAAAGGTGCACGGGGTCTTTCCGTCTAACCGCAGGAACCCCGCATCTTCACGGGGAATTCAATTTCACTGAGTCTATGCTGGAGACAGCGGGGAAGTCGTTACGCCATTCGTGCAGGTCGGAACTTACCCGACAAGGAATTTCGCTACCTTAGGACCGTTATAGTTACGGCCGCCGTTTACTGGGGCTTCGATTCAGAGCTTGCACCCCTCCTCTTAACCTTCCAGCACCGGGCAGGCGTCAGACCCTATACGTCGCCTTGCGGCTTCGCAGAGCCCTGTGTTTTTGATAAACAGTCGCTACCCCCTGGTCTGTGCCACCCTCCTCTGCTTGCGCAGAAAAGGGTCACGCTTCTTCCGAAGTTACGCGTGCAATTTGCCGAGTTCCTTCAGCATAGTTCTCTCAAGCGCCTTGGTATACTCTACCAGACCACCAGTGTCGGTTTCGGGTACGGTCTATAAGGAGGAGCTATTTCCTGGAACCACTCCGCTGCCCTTTCAATCCGATAAGATTGGACAACTTGTGTGATCCGTCACTACCTCCAGGCTCACGAATATTAACGTGATTCCCATCGACTACGCGTTTCCGCCTCGTCTTAGGGGCCGGCTAACCCTGCTCAGATTAACTTTAAGCAGGAACCCTTGGTCTTTCGGCGGGGGAGTCTCTCACTCCCCTTACGTTACTCATGTCAGCATTCGCACTTCTGATACCTCCACCGCCCCTCACGGGTACGGCTTCATCAGCTTACAGAACGCTCCGCTACCGCTCGTGATTGCTCACGAACCCTAAGCTTCGGTGTATGGCTTTAGCCCCGTTACATTTTCGGCGCAAAGACCCTTATTTAGACCAGTGAGCTGTTACGCTTTCTTTAAATGATGGCTGCTTCTAAGCCAACATCCTGGTTGTTTTGGGATCCTCACATCCTTTCCCACTTAGCCATAACTTGGGGACCTTAGCTGTAGGTCAGGGTTGTTTCCCTTTTCACGACGGACGTTAGCACCCGCCGTGTGTCTGCCGACTAGTACTCCCAGGTATTCGGAGTTTGGTTAGGTTTGGTAATCCGGTGAGGACCCCTAGCCCATCCAGTGCTCTACCCCCTGGGGTATTCGGTCGACGCTCTACCTAAATAGATTTCGCGGAGAACCAGCTATTTCCGAGTTTGATTGGCCTTTCACCCCTAGCCACAAGTCATCCCGAACTATTGCAACAGTTATGGGTTCGGCCCTCCAGTAAGTGTTACCTTACCTTCAGCCTGCTCATGGCTAGATCACTCGGTTTCGGGTCTAATGCAACGAACTGAACGCCCTGTTCAGACTCGCTTTCGCTGCGCCTACACCTATCGGTTTAAGCTTGCTCGTCACACTAAGTCGCTGACCCATTATACAAAAGGTACGTGGTCACCCTTGCGGGCTCCCACTGTTTGTAGGCAATCGGTTTCAGGTACTCTTTCACTCCCCTTGTCGGGGTGCTTTTCACCTTTCCCTCACGGTACTAGTTCGCTATCGGTCATGCACGAGTACTTAGGCTTGGAAGGTGGTCCTCCCAATTTCAGACAGGATTTCACGTGTCCCGCCTTACTCGAGGACGATTGATCGCATTACGCGTACGGGGCTGTCACCCGCTATGGCCCAACTTTCCAGAAGGTTCCGCTTGTCTCTCAATCGCCACTGGCCTGGTCCGGGTTCGCTCGCCACTACTTCCGGAGTCTCGGTTGATGTCCTTTCCTACGG